>NZ_JBJLSJ010000006.1:0-158656 GCF_050871975.1 Kineococcus rugosus
GGTTGTGTATTGTGGCCCCCCGCCGCCAAGAAACTTTAGTATTGTTACACGGGGGGGGGGCCGGGCCGGTTCGGGCGGCCCCCCCTCCACGCATTTGTAGACCCTTTTCACGGGTCCAGGTCGTAGCCCCGGGACCAGCCGTCAGGCCCGCAGGTGCTCCAGCACCCGGCCCCAGTCTCCGGCGGGCAGGCTGTCGTGCTCGCGGTGCCAGTCGATCGTGGCGGTGAGCTCGGTCCGCGTCGGGGCGGCGGACGAGCCGCCCAGCCGTTGCACGGACAGGGACGCCGCGAGCACCGCGACGGCCACTGACGTCGTCAGCGACCAGCCCGCCGTCCGGCCGCCGCAGAAGGCGGCGACGAAGCAGTCGCCGGCACCGGTCGGGTCCACGGCGGTCACCCGGGGTGCAGCGACCTCGCAGCGCTCACCGGTCCCGGCGTCGATTGCGATCGCGCCCGCAGCCCCGCGGGTGACGACGACGAGCCCGGTCCGCTGCGCGAGGACGTCGAGCGCGGTAACCGCGTCGGACGCCCGGGTGTAGGCGAGGGCCTCGTCCTCGTTGGGGACGAAGGCGTCCACCTCGGCCAGGCGGTCGAGCACCGCGGTGTCCCACCGCCCGGTGTCGTCCCAGCCGACCCCGCCGACGACGAGCGACCCGGCGGCGCGGACGTCGGCCACCCACGTGGGCAGTCCCTCGGCGATCCCGACGTGGCAGGCGCCGACCGAGGGGAGGGGAGCGGGCAGGGTGTCGGACAACCACGTCGCGCGTTCCTCGTACGTGACGAAGCTGCGGTCGGCGGCGTTCGTCAGGGCCACGGTCACGGCCGTGTGGGCGTCGGGCAGTTCGGCGAGCCAGCGCAGGTCGAGGCGGTCCTCGGCGGACAGCGCCGACCGGACGGCGGCGCCGAACACGTCCGCCCCCGTGGCGCCGACGAGGGCGGTGCGGAAGCCGAGGCGGGCGCCGGCGACGGCGCGTGTGGCCGTCCCGCCGGGGGCGACGGTGAACCCGTCGGCGAACACCTCGGCCCCGACGGCGGGAGCGGCGACACCCGACATCACCAGGTCGCAGAACACGCGTCCGCCGAAGACGAGGTCGAGGTCGGGCACGGGTGGGCTCCTCACGGACGGGTGATCGATCGTGCAGTGGATCGCGCAACAGACTAGTCACGGATGCGCGTTCGGTCATAGTCTTCCTGCGTGAACGAGCAGCGAGGGGTGGGCGCGTGAAGCTGGCGATCCTCGGGGGCGGCGGTTTCCGCACCCCCTTCGTGTGGCAGGCGCTGTTGCGCGACCAGGGCGACCCGCGGATCACCACGGTGACCCTCCAGGACGCCGACGCGTCCCGGCTCGCGGGCATGCGCGCCGTCCTCGACCAGCTCGCCGAGGGCTTCGCCGAACCTCCTGCGCTGGAGACGACCACGGACCTCGACGTGGCCCTCGAGGGCAGCGACTTCGTGTTCTCCGCCGTCCGCATCGGCGGTCTCGCGGGCCGCTGCGCCGACGAGCGCGTCGCCCTGGACCTCGGCGTCCTCGGCCAGGAGACGACCGGCCCCGGGGGTCTCGCGTATGCGCTGCGCACCGTCCCGTTCATGGTCGACGTCGCCGAGCGCGTCAAGCGCCTCGCGCCGGACGCGTACGTCCTGAACTTCACCAACCCCGCGGGCATCATCACCGAGGCCATGCAGGGCGTGCTGGGGGACAGGGTCCTCGGCATCTGCGACACCCCGTCCGGGCTCGGCCGCCGCGTCGCCCTGCTGCTCGGGCACGACCCCGACCACGCCCGCCTCGACTACGTCGGCCTCAACCACCTCGGGTGGCTGCGCCGCGTCGAGGTGCACGGCCGCGACGTGCTGCCCGACCTCCTCGGTGACGACGGGCTGCTGGCCCACCTGGAGGAGCAG
Organism: Kineococcus rugosus; assembly: GCF_050871975.1. Taxonomy (NCBI): domain Bacteria; kingdom Bacillati; phylum Actinomycetota; class Actinomycetes; order Kineosporiales; family Kineosporiaceae; genus Kineococcus; species Kineococcus rugosus. The sequence goes on from NZ_JBJLSJ010000006.1 coordinate 1,899, forward strand.
CACGTGTTCGGGGCGCCGTGGCTCAAGACGCTCGGCGCGATCCCCAACGAGTACCTCTACTACTGGTACCGCAACGCCGAGGCCGTCGCCCGCATCCGCGAGTCCTCCCTGACCCGCGGGGAGTTCCTGCTCAAGACGCAGGGCGACTTCTTCGACCAGCTGCCGCACGCCGGTTCGCGCGCCGCGCAGCTGTGGCGCGAGACCGTCCTGGACCGCAGCGCCAGCTACATGGCCGAGGCCAAGGGCGGCGAGCAGGGGGCGCCGGAGAACCCTGAGCCGCCGGAGACCGACCCCTCGCAGCAGGGCTACGCCGGGGTGGCGCTGGCCGTCATGGCCGCCATCAGCCGCGACGAGCCGTCGACCGCGATCCTCAACGTCCGCAACGGCGCGACGATCGCCGGGCTGCCGTCCGACGCCGTCGTCGAGGTGCCGGTGGCCGTCGACGGGTCCGGGGTCCGCCCCTTCGCGACGACCCCGCCCGACCTGCACCAGCTCGGGCTCATGCAGCAGGTGAAGGCCGTCGAGCGGCACGTCATCGCCGCGGCCCTGCACGGCGACGAGTCCGAAGCCCTCATGGCGTTCGCGACGCACCCGCTCGTCCGGTCCGTCGACATCGCCGAGAAGCTGCTCGCCGGGTACGTCGCCCGGATCCCCGAGGTCGCCGCCGTCTTCGGCCGCTCCTGACCCGCCCCCAGCCCCCCCAGCACCCCTCACCGAGGAGCCCTCCCGTGCACGACGACCGTTCCCTGGTCGAGGGACGCGTCCACCGCGTCCTGACCCACCGCATCCGCCCGGCGGTCCACCCCCAGCGCGTCCCCATGACCCTGACGGCGTGGCTGGTCCCGGACGAACCGGTGCCCGCCCGCGACGCCGTCGCCGCGCTGGAGGCCGGGGAGTTCGGCGGGTTCTCCGTCGGCACCACGTGGGGCCGGCCGTGGTCGACGACGTGGGTGCGCGCGCAGGCGCAGGTCCCGGCCGAGTGGGCGGGCAAGCGCGTCGAGGCGCAGTTCGACCTGGGGTTCATCGGCGACTGGCCGGGCAACCAGGCCGAGGCGCTCGTGCACACCCTCGACGGGGTGCCCGTCAAGGGCGTCGCGCCCGACAACAAGATCGTCCCGGTCGTCCGCGAGGCGCGGGGCGGGGAGACCGTCGACTGGCTGCTGGAGATGGCGGCCAACCCCGACATCATGGCCGACGACATGCGGCCCACCCACCTGGGCGACAAGTCGACCGCGGGGGACGGGCACCTCTACACCATGAAGGTCGCCGACCTCGTCGTCCTCGACGAGGAGGTGTGGATGCTCGCGATCGACGTCGAGTGCCTCGACGACCTCATGCGGCACCTGCCCGAGCACGAACCCCGCCGCTACGAGATCGCCCGCGCCCTCGACCGCGCCCTGGACGCCCTCGACCTCGACGACGTCTCCGGCACCGCCACCGCGGCCCGCGCCGAGCTCGCGGACGTCCTGTCGTCCCCGGCCGTCCGCAGCGCCCACACGCTGTCCTCGGTCGGGCACGCGCACATCGACTCGGCGTGGTTGTGGCCGCTGCGCGAGACGCAGCGCAAGACCTCCCGCACCTTCGCGAACGTCACGGCGCTGGCGCAGGAGTACCCCGAGTTCGTCTTCGCCTGCTCGCAGGCCCAGCAGTACGCGTGGGTCAAGGAGCGCTCGCCCGAGGTCTACGCCCGGATGCAGGCCGCCGCGAAGGCCGGCCAGTGGGTGCCCGTCGGTGGCATGTGGGTCGAGGCCGACGGGAACCTGCCCGGTGGGGAGGCCCTCGTCCGGCAGTTCGTCACCGGCAAGTCGTTCTTCCGCGAGGAGTTCGGCGTCGACTGCCGGGGCGTGTGGCTGCCCGACTCCTTCGGCTACTCCGGTGCGTACCCGCAGATCGCGCGGCTGGCCGACATGGACTGGTTCCTCACCCAGAAGATCTCCTGGAACCAGACGAACAAGTTCCCGCACCACACGTTCCGGTGGGAGGGCATCGACGGGTCGCAGATCTTCACGCACTTCCCGCCCGTCGACACGTACAACGCGATCTTCTCCGCCGAGGAGCTCACGCACGCCGTCGCGAACTACTCCGAGAAGGGCCGCGGCACGCGCTCGCTCGCCCCGTTCGGCCACGGCGACGGCGGGGGCGGCCCCACCCGCGAGATGCTGGAGCGCGCCCGCCGGTTCGCCGACCTGGAGGGTTCGCCCAAGGTCGTGGTGCAGGACCCGAACACGTTCTTCGCCGACGCCCGCGCCGAGTACCCCGAACCGCCCGTCTGGGCCGGTGAGCTGTACCTGGAGCTGCACCGCGCCACGTACACCAGCCAGGCGCGGACCAAGGCCGGCAACCGCCGCAGCGAGCACCTGCTGCGCGAGGCCGAGCTGTGGGCGACGACCGCGGCGCTCAACGTCCCGTCGTACTCCTACCCGCACGCCGAGCTGGACCGGCTGTGGAAGGTCGTGCTGCTGCACCAGTTCCACGACATCCTCCCCGGCTCCTCGATCGCCTGGGTGCACCGCGAGGCCGAGCAGACGTACGGCCAGGTCCGCGCCGACCTGGAGGCGCTCGTCGCCGAGGCCGTCCACGCGCTCGGGACCGGCTCGCGGGTGCTGCTCAACACCGCGCCGCACGACCGCACCGAGGTCGTCGGCGACCGGCTCGTCCGGGTGCCCGCGTCCGGTGCCGTCGTCCTCGCGGACGCGGCGCAGGAGGCCACCGCCCCGGTGACCGTCACCCGCACCGACGGCACGATCGTCCTGGCCAACGGCGTCCTCACGGTCGTCGTCGACGCCGACGGGCTGCTGTCCTCCGTCGTGGACGAGGTCAACGACCGCGAGGTGCTGGCGCCCGGTGCGCGCGGGAACCTGCTGCAGCTGCACAGCGACTTCCCGAACAACTGGGACGCCTGGGACGTCGACCAGCACTACCGCCACCGCGTCGTCGACCTCGTGGACGCCGACGAGGTCACCGTCGTGGAGGAGGGGCCGCTGCGGGCCCGCGTCCGCGTCGTGCGCACGGTGCGGGACTCGCGCATCGAGCAGGAGTACGTGCTGGCGGCCGGGTCGGACCGGATCGACGTGCGCACGGGGATCGACTGGCACGAGCAGGAGAAGTTCCTCAAGGCGGCGTTCCCGCTCGACCTGCACGCCGCGGTGAGCTCCTCGGAGATCCAGTTCGGCCACGTGCAGCGCCCGACGCACACGAACACCAGCTGGGACTACGCCCGGTTCGAGACGGCGATGCACCGCTGGGTGCACGTCGCCGAACCCGGGTACGGCGTCGCGGTGGCCAACGACTCCACCTACGGCCACGACACGACCCGCGCCGCCCGCGAGGACGGCGGGTCGACCACGACCGTGCGCCTGTCCCTGGTCCGCGGGCCGCGGATGCCGGACCCGCAGGCCGACCAGGGCCGGCACGTCCTGTCGTACGCCCTCGTGCCCGGCGCGCGGATCGCCGACGCCGTCCGCACCGGGTACGACGTGAACCTGCCGCTGCGCGAGGTCGACGGCCCGGCGGAACCGCCGCAGGCGCCGGTGACCGTGACCGGTGACGGGGCGACGCTGGAGGCCGTGAAGCTCGCCCAGGACGGGTCCGGCGACGTCGTCGTCCGGGTCTACGAGGCGTGGGGCGCCCGCGCGAAGGGCGTCCTGCGGACGTCGTTCCCGGTCGCCGAGGCCACCGTCGTCGACCTCCTGGAGGACCCGGCGCAGGACGGCACCGCGGCGGCCCGCGGGATCGCCTCGCTGCTGGAGGACGAGACCGTCGGGTTCGCGCTGCGGCCGTTCGAGGTGCTCAGCCTGCGGCTGGCCCGCGCGTGAGGGAGTGGCTGGAACCCGAGCACGTCGGGCGGCGCCGCGAACCCGTCGGCACGATCCGGCGGGCCGTGCCCGACGACGGGTCCACCTGCGTCGACCTCGACGGGGACTGGGAGTTCCAGCTCCGCCCGCACCCCGAGGCCGCGGAGCTGCCGACGTGGCGGACCGCGCGGGTCCCCGGCTGCTGGACCACCGAACCGTCGCTGTGGGGGGAGGTCGCCGACCCGCCCTGGTACACGAACGACCGGATGCCGTGGCCGGACCTGCCGCCGACCCCGCCCACCGACCGCAACCCGACCGGGGTGTACCGCCGGGACGTCACCGTCCCGGCGGACTGGGCCGGTCAGCGGGTGCTGCTGCACGTGGGGGCGGCCGAGTCCCTGCTGCTCGTCCGCGTCGACGGTGAACCCGTCGGGTCGAGCACCGACTCCCACCTCGCGGCCGAGTTCGACGTCACCGCCCGGGCGGCGCCCGGGGCGACGGTGCGGGTCGAGCTCACAGTCGTGAAGTGGTCGGCGTCGACGTTCGTCGAGGACCAGGACCAGTGGTGGCACGGCGGGATCACCCGCTCCGTCCGCCTGTTCACCCGGCCGGCGCTGCACCTGGCCGACGTCCGGACCGTCGCGGACGCCGGCGGGGACCTCGCCGTCGACGTGCGCGTCGGCTGCGACGCGGGGGAGGGCGCGCACCGGGGCTACCTGCCCGACGGGTGGCGCGTCGCCGTCCGCCTCGGGGAGACGCCGCTGGCGTTCGACGCCGCGGCGCACGCCCGCGACCTCGACGACGAGCGCATCTCCCTGTACCGCGGCCGGGCCCGGTTCCGCGGGCGGTTCCCCGGCATCGCGACCTGGACGGCCGAGACGCCCGTGCTGCACGACGTCACCGTGGAACTGCGGGACGCGGACGGGACGCTGGTGGACTCCGAGGTCCAGCGCGTCGGGTTCCGCACGGTGGAGGTCGTCGGCCCCGACCTGCTCGTCAACGGCCGCCGCATCTTCGTGCGCGGGGTGAACCGGCACGACCGCGACCCGCTCACCGGCCGGGTCGTGACGGCGGCGCAGGTGCGCGAGGAGCTGCTGACCCTCAAGCGGTTCGGCTTCAACGCCGTCCGCACGTCGCACTACCCGAACGACCCGACGTTCTACGACCTCACCGACGAGCTGGGGTTCTACGTCGTCGACGAGGCGAACATCGAGTCGCACGCGTGGGCGCACGAGCTGTGCGACGACCCGGCGTACCTGCCGGCGTTCACGCAGCGCGTGGCGCGCATGGTCCGCCGCGACCGCAACCACCCGAGCGTCATCGTGTGGTCGCTCGGCAACGAGAGCGACTACGGCGCCAACCACGACGCCGTCGCGGCCTGGGTTCGACGCGACGACCCGACCCGCCCGGTGCAGTACGAGGGTGCGATCAAGGACGACTGGGACGCCGGCTCCGCGGCCAGCGACATCGTCTGCCCCATGTACGCCCACATCGGGCAGATGGTCGAGCACGTGACGCGGAACCCGCCGACCCGACCGGTCATCCAGTGCGAGTACTCCCACGCCATGGGGAACTCCAACGGGTCGCTGTCGGACTACTGGGCGGCGATCGAGTCGCTGCCCGGGCTCCAGGGCGGGTTCATCTGGGAGTTCGCCGACCACGGGATCCTCCAGCGCACCGACGACCGGCTGCCCGCCGGGCTCGCCGGGACCGGGCGGTTCGCCGGCGGCGTCCCGGCCGACGGGTTCCGCTGGGCCCACGGCGGCGACTTCGGGGACACCCCGCACGACGGCGCGTTCTGCCTCGACGGGGTCGTGCTGCCCGACGGCACCCCCAAACCCGTCATGCACGAGCACCGGGAGCTCGCCTCGCCCGTGCGGCTCTCGTTCGCCGACGGGGTCCTGTGCCTGCGCAACGCGCACGACTTCTCCGGCCTGGGGCACCTGCGCGGGCAGTGGGTGCTGGAGGCGAGCGACGGCACGTCGCGCTCGGTCCCGGCGCAGCTGCCCGACGACCTGGGACCGGGGTGCACCGCGACCGTCGAGGTCCCCGCCGAGCTCACCGGGGCCGGGACCGGGGAACGGTGGCTGCAGCTCGTCGTGACCCAGGCCGAGGGCACGGCGTGGAACCCCGCCGGGGCCGAGGTCAGCCGGCCGTGCGTGCGGCTGCCCGACCGGGAGCGGCACGTCGCCGGGGGACCGGCCTCCCCGGTCGTCCTCGACGCCACCGGTGCCCTGGAGCTCCCGGGCCTGGCTCGGCCCGAGCTCACGCTGTGGCGCGACCCCACGGACAACGACGACATCGCCGGGGACGGGGACCGCTGGCTGGCCGCCGGTCTGCGCGACGCCGGACCGTCCGTCGTCGCCGTCGAGGGGTCCACCGTGGTGTCGGTGCTGAAGACCGCGGCCGGTGAGGTCCGGCACACCCAGGTGTTCCGGTGGGACGAGCGCGGCCTGCGCTCCGAGGACGCCGTGGAGCTGCCCGACGGTCTCGAGGACGTGCCGCGCGTCGGCGTCCGCGTCCCGCTCGCGGGCACGGCGACCGGTGCCCGCTGGTTCGGGACCGGCCCGTGGGAGACGTACCCCGACCGCCGCACCGCCCCCGTCGGCTGGCACGAGCTGCCCGTGGCCGACCTCGCCGTCCCGTACGTCCGGCCGCAGGAGAACGGCGCCCGCACCCACGTGCGGGAGCTCGTCGTGACGACCACGGCCGGGGTGCTGCGCTTCTCCTTCGCGCAGCCCGTCACGGTGACCGTCCACCCCGACGCCGTCGTCGTCGACGCCGCGCACCGGGGGCTGGGGTCGGCGTCCTGCGGCCCGAACGCGCTGCCGCCGTACCGCATCGCGACCGGGACGCACCGCTGGACCTGGTCGGTGCAGCCCGAAGGGTTCGCGTGAAGCTGCTGCTCGTCGGGCTGGACGGGGTCCGCGTGGACCTCGCCCTGCCCGACGTCGTCGCAGCGGACCCGGCCTTCGCCGAGCCCGACCACCCGGCGGACCCGAGGTTCGGCGCGGCCGCGCGCGAGACGCCCGTCGTGGGAGGGACGACCGCGCGGGTCGCGCCGACCCTGGCGCGGCTCGCGGCCGGCGGCCGCGTCGTCCCGGTGTGGATGACCCCGCCCACCGACTCCGGCCCCGGGTGGTCCTCGCTGCTCACCGGCACCACGCACGAGCAGAACGGCGTGTGGTGGAACGAGTTCGTGGGCCACCGGCTCGCGCGCTGCCCCGACCTGCTCTCGCAGGTGTTCGCCGCCGACCCGCGCGCGCGGACGTTCGCGGCGTGCACGTGGCGCGCGCTCGTCGACCCCGGCGGGCCCGGGCCGGTGATCCACAGCCGGCCCGACCAGCAGGTCGGCGGGCAGCACCAGGTGTTCGCGGCGACCGACGTCGCCGACGGCTGCCGGTCGGCGGACCGGCAGGTGCGGACGCGGGCGGCGTGGGTCCTCAACCACGAGGGGCCGGACGCCGCGTTCGTGCACCTGGAGGGCCCGGACGAGGCCGCGCACCGGCACGGGTCCGCCGGACCGGAGTACCTCGAGGCGCTCGCCGACGCCGACGAGCACGTGCGGTGCCTCGTCAAGGCGGTCGCCGAGCGGTACGAGCAGCTCGGGGAGGACTGGCTGGTCGCGGTGACGACCGACCACGGCCACAAGCCGGAGGGCGGGCACGGGGAGGACGAGGTCGTCGTGCGGCGCTCGTTCCTGCTGCTGCACCGCATCGGCGGTCCGCTGCCGGCCGGGCTGCTGGGCCTGGGCACCCTGCGCAGCCACGAGGTCGCGCCGGTGCTGCTGGGCGCCGTCGGCGTGCGGCCCGGCTCCTACGCGGCCGACCACCCCGTCGGGGAGCTGCGCGACGTCCCGCCCTCCGGGCCCACCCGGGACCTGCGCTTCGAGTGGTGAGCCGGTCAGGCGGGGTGGGTGCCGTCCACGACCTCGACCGCGACCCCGGCGTTCCGCAGGGCCGAGGCGGTCTCCTCGTCGGGGTGGGCGTCGGTCACCAGGTGGCGGTAGGCGCCGGCGTCGCAGACCGTGGCCGTGCCGCTGCCGGGGAACTTCGAGGCGTCGGCGAGCAGCACGACCTCGTCGGCGGCCGAGATCATCGCCCGCTTCACCGGGACCTCCTCGGCCACGGTGTCCACCGAGTGCCCGCTGCGGCGGATCCCGCTGGTGCCCAGCAGGAGCAGGTCGGCGCGCAGCTGCCGCAGGCTCTCCTCGGTCAGGTACCCCACGAGGGACCGGTGCGCGGGGCGGACCTGGCCGCCGAGGAGGACGAGGTCGACGGCGGGGTCCTCGCCCAGCTCGGCGTAGACGGCGAGGTTGCGCGTGATGACGGTGACGGGCCGGCCGCGCAGGTACCGGGCGACGCGGCCGGCGGTGGTGCCGATGTCCAGCAGCACCGACTGGCCGTCGCGGACGCGGGCGGCCGCCGCGCGGGCGATCGCCTCCTTGGGCCCGGCCTGCCGGTCGACGAGGTCGGCGTAGACGTCGTCGCGCAGGTCCACGGGGCGGGCGCCGCCGTGGACGCGTTTGAGCAGGCCCGCGTCGTCCAGCTTGACCAGGTCCCGCCGGATGGTGGCCTCGGACAGGCCGAGGCGTTCCACCAGTTCGGACACCGTCGCCGGCCCCTGCAGGCGGACGACTTCGACGATGGCCTCACGCCGCTCCCTCGCTTGCACGTTCGACAGAATACCTTGCGCGTTCGCGCAGATGGCAAGTAGCGTTCGCGCAACAACGCCGGAGAAGGCTGCCGAGGATGACCGTTCGATCACGGCGCCGGATGTCGAGAAGGGTCTCGCCATGAACCTGTCCCGTCGCAACCTCCTCCTCGGCTCGGGGCTGGCCGCCCTGGGAGCCGGGGCCCTGTCGGCCTGCTCCACCAGCAGCACCGGCGGCGGGTCCGGCGGCGGGGGCAGCGCCGGCAGCGGCACCGCCCTCTGGTACTGGGCCGGCGGCCTCAGCGACCAGGTCGTCGCCGCGGCCCGGACGCAGTTCCCCGACGCCGGCATCACCCCGTCCGTCGTCGGCGGCGACTTCAAGCAGAAGCTGCAGACCACCCTCACCGGCGGGTCCTTCATCCCGCAGATCACCGGCGTCAAGGGCGAGGACATGCCCTTCTTCCGCAGCGTGGCCGACAAGTTCACCGACCTCAACACCCTCGGCGCGCAGGACGTCGCCGCCACCCAGCTCGCCTGGAAGTGGGCCGAGGCGCAGACGCCGGACGGAAAGCAGCTCGGCTTCCCCATCGACATCGGCCCGACCGCGATGTTCTACCGCGAGGACATCCTCGCCCAGGCCGGCCTGCCGACCGACCCGGCGGCCGTGTCGGCCGCCATCGCCACCTGGGACGAGTTCTACGCCTTCGGGCAGGAGCTGCACGGCAAGGTGCCGGCCAGCTTCCCCGTCGAGGCCCTCGGCAGCGTCTTCCAGATCATCATCGGTCAGCTCTCGCAGCGGTTCGTCTCCGAGGACGACACCTTCGTCGGGGACAGCGACGAGATGAAGCAGGCCTGGGACACGACCGTCAAGGCGCAGACCCTCGGGATCAACGCCAACGTCGCCCAGGCCAAGGACGCCAGCCTGGCCTCCGGTGTGATCGCGATGGAGATGGGTGCCGCCTGGGGTGCCCTGGACATCAAGAACGCCGCCCCCGACACCAGCGGCGCCTGGCGCGTCGCGAACAACCCGGTCAAGCCCACGAACTTCGGCGGTTCCTTCCTCACGATCCCGGCCGCGACCGAGGACAAGGAAGGCGCCTTCGAGATCATCAAGTGGATCCTCAGCACCGACAACCAGGGGCAGGCCTACACCGACGCCAGCATCTTCCCGGCCGACCCCGCCGCGTGGGACCTGCCGGCCCTCACCGGGGGCGACGAGTTCTTCGGCGGGCAGAAGACCATCGAGGTCTTCGGCCCGGCCGGCAAGCTCGTGCCCGAGCAGTACGTGGCGGCGTCGGACTCGGCGGTCTCCGCGCCGTACTTCAACGAGCTCACGAACGTCGAGGCGTCGGGCAAGGACCCCGAGCAGGCCTGGAAGGACGCCGTCTCCGCCGCCCAGGACATCGCGAAGCGGCAGGGCGTGAAGTGAGTTCGGCCGGCGTGGACCGGGGGTTCCGGCGCGTCAGCGCCAGGCCCCCGGCCCCGGCGGGTGCCCCCCGCGCGCGGGGGAACCTGCGGTTCTGGCCGCAGTACGTGGCCGTCAGCCCGTTCTTCCTCCTGTTCGCGGCCTTCGGCCTCTTCCCCGTCGGCTTCTCCGCCTGGCTCGCCTTCCACCGCTGGGACGGGATCAGCCCCGTCACGTTCGCCGGCCTCGAGCAGTTCCGGTTCCTCGCCGAGGACGCGACCTTCCGCAAGGCCGTCGTCAACACCCTCGTCATCTGGGTCCTGTCGACCGTCCCGATGCTCATCGCGTCGCTGGCCATCGCGTCCCTGCTCAACTCGGTGCGACGGTTCAAGACCTTCTACCAGGTGGTGCTGTTCCTCCCCAGCGTCACCTCGATCGTCGCCATCGCGATCTTCTTCAAGGCGATCTTCAACAACCAGGTCGGGCTGGTGAACCAGGTCCTCACGGCGATCGGGCTGCCCGCCGTGGAGTGGCTCAACGGCTGGTGGACGATCAAGATCGTCCTCGCGCTGCTCATGACGTGGCAGTGGGTCGGGTACAACGCCATCATCTACTTCGCCGGCCTGCAGGCCATCCCCGGCGAGGTCTACGAGGCGGCCAAGATCGACGGCGCCGGGGCGCTGCGGACCTTCTGGTCGATCACCGTGCCGATGCTGCGGCCGGTCATCCTCTTCACCGTCGTCATCTCCACCATCACCGGCCTGCAGACGTTCGCCGAACCGCAGGTCCTCTTCGGTTCCAACGCCGCGGTCAACCCCAACAGCGGTGGACCCGGCCAGGCCGGGCTGACGATGGTCCTGTACTTCTACCAGCAGGCCTTCAACAACAACAACTACGGCTACGGCGCGGCCATCGCCTACGCGGTCCTGGCCATCGTCGGCGTCTTCGCCCTCGTCAACTGGCGCCTGGTCGCCCGGTCGGAGAAGTGAGCTCGATGGCCCTGCGCACCGTCCCCCCCGCCACCGTCGGAGCCCGGCCGGCGAAGAACCGCGCCGTCCGGAACCCCGCGCGGTGGGCGCACGTCCCGCTGGGTCTCACCGCGCTCCTGCTGCTGTTCCCGTTCTACTGGACCGTGGTCATGGCCACGAACACGAACAGCGATTTCTACCGCACGCCCCCGCAGGTCGTGCCCGGGACGCACCTGCTGGAGAACGTCTCCTCCGTCCTCACGAGCCTGAACTTCTTCGGCTCGATGGCCAACACGTTCATCGTGGCGACCTCGGTCACCGTGCTCGTCCTCTTCTTCGACTCGATGGCGGCCTTCGCCTTCGCGAAGTACGAGTTCCCCGGCAAGAAGTTCCTGTTCGGCCTCATGATGCTGTTCTTCATGCTGCCCGCGCAGCTGTCCACCGTCCCCCAGTTCATCACCATGATCAACCTGGGCTGGGTCGGCACGCTGCAGGCGCTCATCGTCCCCGCGGCGGCCAACGCGTTCGGCATCTTCTGGATGCGGCAGTACATCTCCAGCGCCCTGCCGGACGAGATGCTCGACGCGGCCACCGTCGACGGGTGCGGCTTCTTCCGCCAGTACCTGCTCATCGTCCTGCCGGTCATCCGCCCGGGCCTGGCCTTCCTCGGCATCTACACCTTCGTCGCCGCCTGGAACGACTACGTCTGGCCGCTCATCGTCCTGGTGAACCCGGACATGCTCACCCTGCAGGTGGCGCTGTCCCAGCTCAACGCCAGCCGCGGGACCGACTACGCGGTCGTCATGGCCGGCGCGCTGCTCGCGATCGTCCCCCTCGTCGTCGTCTTCCTCGTCTTCTCCAAGCAGTTCGTCGCCGACTCCGTCAAGGGCGCGGTCCGCTGATGGGGCGCACCGTCGTGCGCGCCGCCCGCCCGCAGGAGCAGGCGGAGACCGACGCCCTCGTCGGCGCCGCGTTCTCCGCCGAACCCCCGCGGCGGCGGACGCCGGACGGCCCGGGCACCGCGGAGCCCATCGCCCGCGTCGCGGTGGACGAGGACACCGGCCGGGTGCTGGCCACCGCCGTCGCCCGCCCCACCGGGCAGTGGTGGGGCGGGCGCCGGGTGCCCGCGGCCGCCCTCGCCGGGGTCGCGGTCGACCTCACCGCCCGGGGCCGCGGGGTCGGTCGCGCCCTGGTCGCCGACACCTTCGCCGCCGCCCGGGAGGCGGGCGCCTCGCTCGTCGCGCTCATCCCCTCCACCCACGCCTTCTACCGCGGCGCCGGGTGCGGCGTCGCCGGCCGCCGGTCGGTGTACGCGATCGGCACCCACGACCTGCGCGCCCTGCCCCGCGACCGCTCGCTGACCCACCGCGAGGCCACCGCGCAGGACGCGCCGCGCGTCGCGGAGCTGGTCGCCGCGCACGGCGCCCGCACCAACGGCGTCCTCGACCACGACGAGCGGACCGGCTCGGCCGTCCCGTACGTCGCCGAGCGCGACGGCGCCGTCGTCGGCTGGTGCGCCCTGGGGCGCCGGCCCGTGCGCCCCGGCCACGGCGGGAACTACGCCGTCGTCGTGCACGACCTCGTCGGCGCCGACCCCGCGGCCGAGCTCGGGCTGTGGCGCGACCTGGCCGCCGACGAACCCAGCGCCCGCGAGGTGCACGCCCTCGTCCGCCCCGGCGGGCTGCTGGAACAGCACCTCCCGCGGCAGACCGAGGTCGTCGAGGACGCCACCTGGATGCTCGGGCTCCTCGACGTCCCCGCCGCCCTCGCCGCCCGCGGCTACCCCCACGGCCTCACCGGCCGGGTCGTGCTCGACGTCACCGGCCACGGCGTCCTCACCCTCGACGTCACCGACGGGCGGGGGACCGTGACGCCCGGCGGCACGCCGTCCGTGCGGGTGGGCCCGGCCGACCTCGCCTCCCTCTACGCCGGGCACCTCGACCCGCTCACCGCCCGGCACGCCGGGCTGCTGCACGGCGACGACCACGCCGTCGGGCTGCTGCGCACGCTCCTCGCCGGACCGCCCGCGGTCCTCGACCGCCCCTTCTGACCACCTCCGAGGAGAGACCGTGACCCTGCGCTGGGGAGTCCTCGGGCTCGGCACCATCAGCCGCGCCGTCCACCTGCCGCTCATCGCCCGGCTGCCCGGTCACGACCTCGCGGCCGTCGCCGACCTCGACCCCGGCCGCTGCGCCGAACTGGCCGCCGCGTACGGCGCGCGGGCGCTGACCCCGGCGGGGCTGCTCGCGGACGAGGACGTCGACGCCGTCCTCGTCGCCACCCCCGGCCGGCACGCCGCGCACGCCGTCACCGCCCTGCGCGCCGGCAAGCACGTCCTGGCCGAGAAGCCGTTCGCGCTGTCCGCCGAGGAGGTGCGCGAGGCCGTCGCCGTCGCGCGGCGGACCGGGCTGCACCTGCAGGTCGGGTACATGAAGGTGCACGACCGGTCCGTGCAGGTCGTCGAGGACGCCCTGCCCGGGCTCGGCGACGTCCGGCTCGTGCAGATCAGCGTCCGCCACCCCGTCGACGCCCCGCAGGTCGAGCACCTGCGCCTGGCGCCGCCGGCCCCGCCGCCCGCCGCGGCCGCCCCGCTCGTCGCCGCGGACGACGCCGCCGAGGAGCGGGCGCTGGACGCCGCGGTCGGCGCCGACGCGCCGCCGCAGCTGCGCCGGCTGTTCCGGTCGGTGCTGTGCGGGTCGGTGGTCCACGAGCTGTCCCTGCTGCGCGCCCTGGGCTTCGGCAGCCCCCGGTTCGACCACGTCGACCTGCTCGGCCGCGACGGCGCGGCCCCGCCCACGATCTTCGCGACCGGCCGCCTCGACGGCGGCGCGCGGTTCGTCCTGGACTGGGCGTGGACCCCCGACCGGCCCGAGTACGCCGAGACCGTGCGCATCACCACCACCGCCGGCGAGGTCGTCGTCGACGTCGCCCCGCCGTACCGGCTGGACGCGACGAGCACCGTCACCGTCACCGGCCCGGGCGGCACGCACCGCCCGCCGGCCGGCGCCGACGGCGCGTTCCAGCGCCAGCTCGAGTCGTTCGCGGCCGCCGTCGGCGGTTCCGCCCCGCACCCCCACTCCGCCCCCGAGGGCGCCCTGCACGACCTGGTGGCGCTGCAGCGGGTCGTGGAGCTGGTCCGGTGACCGGCCGCTGGATCGCGGGGGCGCCGGTCAGCTTCGGCGTGTGGGGCCCGCACGCCGGGGCCCCCGACGGGGACGGCGACGCGATCCTCGGGGCGCTCGCCGCCGCCGGGTACGCGGGCAGCGAACTGGGCGACACCGGGTTCCTCGGCGACCCCGGCCGGACCGCCGACGCGTTCGGGACGCACCGGCTCGCGCCCGCCGGGGTCTACGTGGGGCTGCCGCTGGCGCGGGGGGAGTGGAGCGCGCCGGAGCGCGCCGGCTTCGCGCTGACCTGCCGCACCCTGCGCGCCGCGGTGGACCGGCACGCCCTCACCGGCGATCCCGGTGCCCCTGCGGCCCGGATCGTGCTCGCCGACGACGGGGCCCCCGGCCTCGACGCCCCCCGCGACCCGGCGGACCGGGCGTCGGGGCTGGGCGACGCGGCCTGGGCCCGCGCCGTGGACCTGCTCGCCGAGGCGGCCGCGACCGCCGCCGGGCACGGGCTCGCGACCACGTTCCACCCCCACCTGGGCACGTACGTCGAGTCCACCTGGGAGGTCGACCGGCTGCTGGCGACCACGCCGCTCACGGTGACGCTCGACACCGGGCACGCGCTGCTCGCCGGCACCGACCCGGTCGGGGCGGTCGCGCGCTGGGCCGGGCGGATCGACCACGTGCACCTCAAGGACGTCCGCCTCGACGTGCCGCGCGCGGCGCGACGCGGGGGGCCGGTCCCGCTGCGGGACTGGTGGGCGGACGCGAACGTCCCGTTCGGGGCCGGCGACGTCGACCTCGCCGGCGTCCTGCGGGAGCTGCGCCGCGACGGCTACGCGGGGTGGCTGGTGGTGGAGCAGGACGCCGCCCCGCACGGCGGGCCGCAGCTGGCGCGGTTCGCGGCCGACCAGGAGCACAACCTGCGGGTGCTGCGGGGACTCCTGGACGACCGGCCGGGGGACGGGCCGGGGGACTGACCGGGGGACTGACCGGGCTCAGCCGTTCTGGGCCGTCCACGCCGCGTGCAGCCGCGAGTACGGCCCGCCCGCGTGGGCGAGCTCGGTCGCCGGACCGACCTCCACGACCCGGCCGGAGTCCACGACCACCACGGTGTCGGCGGCCTCGGCGGTGGACAGGCGGTGGGCGATCGCGACCGACGTGCGGCCGCTGAGGACGCCCTCCAGGGCGCGCTGCAGCCGGACCTCCGTGGCCGGGTCCACCGAGGACGTCGCCTCGTCGAGGACGAGCAGGTCGGGGTCGGCCAGGTGGGCGCGGGCGAGCGCCACGAGCTGCCGCTCGCCGGCGGACAGCCGCTCCCCGCGCTGGCCGACGGGGGTGTCCAGGCCCTCCGGCAGGCCGTCCAGCCACGACGTCAGGCCCAGGTCCGCGAACGCCCCCCGCACCTGGGCGTCGGTGGCGCCGGGCAGGCCGCGCCGCACGTTGTCCCCGACCGTGGTGTCGAAGAGGAAACCCTCCTGGGGGACGGCGACGACCCGGCGGTGCAGCTCGGCCGACGGCAGGTCGCGGGCGTCCACCCCGGACAGCAGGACGCGGCCCGCGACGGGGTCGACCAGGCGCGTCACCAGGCGCGACAGGGTGGTCTTGCCCGAGCCGGTCTCGCCCACGACGGCCGTGCGGGACCCGGCGGGGAAGTGCAGCGTCACGCCGGACAGCACGACCTTCGAGGTCCCCGGGTAGGAGTAGGCGACGTCCTGCACGCGGACGTCCACCGGGCCGCGGGGCAGGGACCGGGGGGTGCGCGGCTCGGGCACCGAGACGGGGGTGTCGATGAGGTCGACGACCCGGCGCCAGCCGGCGAGGGCGTTCTGCAGCTCGTTGAGGACCTCCGTCGCGGCCTGGACCGGCCCCACCCACAGCTGCGCGAGGAACAGGAAGGCCAGCAGCCGGCCCAGGGTGATGTCCCCGTCCAGGCCCAGCAGCGTCCCGACGACGATGACGAGCGCGACGACCAGGCCGGACACGAGCACCCCGGAGGAGAACGTCACCGCCGTCGCCGTCTGCGCCTTCACGGCCTGCCGCCGGTGCGCCTCGATGGCCTCGTCGATGCGCCGCCAGGACCGTTCCGACGCGGCGTGGGCGCGGATGACGTCGGCGCCCACGACCGTCTCGGACACCGCGGCGAGCAGGTCGCCCATCCGGACGCGCACGGCCCGGTAGGCGCGGGTCACCGGCCGCTGCAGCCGCTGGCGGGCCAGCACCAGCGGCACGAAGCAGCCGATGACGACGAGGGCCAGCTGCCAGGAGTAGAAGAACATCAGCGCCGTCGCGAGCAGCACCTGCCCGGCGGACAGGACCAGCACGAGCATCCCGGTCTGCAGGAACGTCGAGATGGTGTCGACGTCGCTGGTCACCCGGCTCACCAGGGACCCGCGCCGCTCCCCGCTCTGGGTGAGGACGGCGAGGTCGTGGACGTGCCGGAAGGCGCGGACCCGCAGCGTCGCCAGCCCGGCCTCGGTGGCCCGGAACAGCCGCACGTTGACGATCCACGCGGTGCCGGCCGTGACGAGCACCAGGAGGGCGGCCGCGGCGCACAGCAGCACGACGCGGGTCACGTCGGGGCCGCCGTCGGCGGACACGCCGGTGTCGACGGTCTGCTGGACGGCGATCGGGACGGCGACCTTGCCCAGGGTCGTCGCGGCGGCGATGGCCAGGGTCACCCCGAGGCCCTCGGCGAACTCGGGGGTCAGCTCGCGGGCGCGGGCGATGACGCCGCGCTCGGCCGCCGGCTCCCCGGTCGTGGTGGTGGTCGTGGTGGTGGTGCTCACGCGGCGCCCTCCTCGGCGGCCCGGTCCGCGGCGGCGCGGGCGTAGGCGGTGACGAGCTCGCGGTAGCCCTCGTCGCGGGCGGCGACCTCCGCGGCGGGGCCGCGGTCGACGACCCGGCCGTGGTCGAGGTGGACGACCTCGTCGGCCAGCGCGATCGTCGCGGGGCGGTAGGCGACGACCACGACGGTGGTGCCCAGGCCCGTGCGCTCCAGGCCGTCGAGGACGGCCCGCTCGACCGCGGGGTCCAGGGCGCTCGTCGCGTCGTCCAGCACCAGCAGCCGGGGGCGGCGCACCAGCGCGCGCGCCAGCGCGAGCCGTTGCCGCTGCCCGCCGGACAGGGTGGAGCCGCGCTCGCCGACGAGCTCGTCCAGCCCGCCCGGCAGCGCCGCGACGAACCCGTCGGCCTGCGCGAGCCGCAGCGCCTGCCACACCTCCTCGTCGGAGACCTCCAGGCCGAGGGCGACGTTGCCGCGGACGGAGTCGTCGAACACGAACGTCGACTGCGGCACCAGCGAGGCCGCCCCGGCGACCTGGCCCTCGGCCAGCTCGCGGACGTCGACGCCGTCCAGCAGCACCCGCCCGGTCGAGGGGTCGACGAGGCGGACCAGCAGCCCGGCCAGCGTCGACTTGCCCGCGCCGGTGCCGCCGACGACGGCGACCGTGGTGCCGGCCGCGACGTCGAGGGTCACGTCGGTCAGGACCGGTGGCGGCGGGGGGTGCTCGGTGCCCGGGTCGGCCAGCGGGTCGGCCGCGGGGGCCGGGTGCCGGTAGGACAGGTTCGACGTGGTCACGCCCAGCGCGCCGCCGTCGGGCAGCGGGCGCTCGCCCCACGGCGTCGTGGCGCTCTCGCGCAGCACGTCCTGGAGGCGGGCGTCCCCGGCGACCGTGCGGGGCAGGTCGGCCAGCAGCCACCCGAAGGAGCGGACGGGGAAGGCGAGCAGGCTGAGCAGGTAGGCGATCTGCACGAGGTCGCCGACGCCGGTGTGGCCGGAGGCGACCCGCACCGACCCGACGACCAGCACGAGCAGCGTGCCCAGCGACGGCAGCGCCTCGATGATCGGCTCGAACGCGCCGCGGGTGCGCCCGGCGGCGACGTTGGCGTCCCGCAGCCGCTGCGCGTCGGCGCGGAACCGGTCGACCTCCTCGTCGGCCAGGCCCAGCGTCTTGACGACCAGCGCGCCCTCGAAGCTCTCGTGGGCGGTGGCCGAGACCTCCCCGCGCAGCCGCTGCACCGCCACCACCAGCGGCGACATCCGCCGCTGGTAGACGATGTTCGCGCCGAGCAGGGCGGGCACCACGACCAGCCCGACCGCGGCGAGCACCGGGTCGGCCAGGACCATCGCGACCCCCGCGAAGACGATCAGCACGGCGGTGCCCAGCGCGAACGGCAGGACCATCGTCGCCTGCCAGGTCGCCTCCACGTCCGAGCTGGCGGTCGCCAGCAGCCGGCCCGCGGGGTGGGCGTGGTGCCAGGCCAGCGGCAGGTCCAGGTAGCGCCGGGCCAGCCGCCGGCGGTACCGGGCCTGGAGGGCGAACGTGAACGCGCCGCCGAAGATCCGGCGCAGCAGGACCCCGCCGACCAGGGCGAGGGTCACCGACATCAGGGTCGCCCCGGCCAGCCACGCGTCGCGCGCGGTGACCTCGCCGGTGCCGTTCACGGCGGGGACCACGACGTCGGTGGTGACGCGGCCGACGAGGAAACCCGACAGGGCGTTGCCGGCGCCGAAGACCACCGAGCCGACGATCGCGATGCGGAAGGGGCGGGGCTCCTCGCGGATGCCGCGGGCCAGGGTTCGCACGCCGTCGAGGAACGTTCCACTCACCTCCGGAGCCTTTCACAGGGGCTGCACGGTCGCTCCTCCTCGCCGGTGGTGGAGGCGACCGCGCCCGGGGTGACAGGCTGGCCCGGTGGCACACGACGACACGAACCCGGACACGAACCCGGACGCGAACCCGGTGACCGAGTCCCACGCGCTCGGCGAGCGCGCGATGGCGGACCTGCGCGGTCCCTTCACCGCCTGGCTGGACGAGAACGTCGAGGTCGACGAGGAGGTGGGCCCCGAGGCCGTCGTCGAGGCCCTCACCGTGGGCGCCGGCGGGCTGCTGACCCTGCGCCCGGGGGCGGTGCTGACCCGGCTGACCCCCGAGGACGTCGACGTGCTCGTCACCCGCGTGATCCCCGCGCTGGTGGAGGACTCCGGCACGCCCGAACCGGAGGAGATGGCCGAGGACCTCGCCGCGATCTGGTGGCAGCTGCTGACGTTCCTCGGGGAGACCGGCCGCTGGCAGGGGTCGGCGGGGGACCTGGAGACGTGCCTGGTGCTGGTCGCCGGGGAACCCCCGGAGATCGCCGAGGTGCTGGCCGCGGCCGCCGAGGACGTCGACGCCGACGAGGAGGACGAGGCGGTCCTCGCGTCCTTCCCCGTGCGGGCCGCGCAGGCCGTCCTGGCCCACGTCGGGGACGGCATCGCCGTGCCGGACGACGCCGAGCTGTCCGCCGACGACGTCACCGCGGTCCTGGCCGGGTTCGAGCACCGCCTCCCCAGCACCGTCGACGCGGACGGCGAACCCACCGAGCTGGAGGACGTGCCGTGGCTGCGGCAGGTCGTGCTGCTGATGATCGCGCTGGACCTGCTCGACGGCGAGGACGAGACGCTCCTCGCGCCCGGCGCGGAGGCCGAGGGCTGGCTCGCGCGCGAGGACGGGCCGCGCGAACTGCGCCGCCACCTCGTGGGGCGGTTCGTCCTGGACGACCCCGAGACCCTCGACGAGGGTTTCTCGATCTCCGACGCGGTGCTGCCCACGGTCCTGGCCTCGGCCGTGACCGGTCACCCCTTCGACGACGCGGCCCTGGACGAGCTCGTCGACAGCGCCGCCGGGCTCGGGCCGGCCGCGGGCGTGGCCGTGGCCGAGCTGCGGGCCCGGCTGTCCGACCTCGGCGTCCTGGGCCTGCTCAGCGAGTCCGCGCCGTGGACGATCGCGCGCGGGTTCTGGCCCGCGGTCGCCGCGGCGGCCGAGGACCACGAGGAGGAGGACGTCCTGGGCGACCTGTTCGGCGACGGGGAACCGCACTGGCTCCAGGGCGTCATGGGTCAGCTCGGCGTCGGGGACGACCAGATGCGGCAGATCCGCGACATCCTCGGCGGCCGCTGAAGCGGTCGCTGAGGCGGACACCGCGGGCGCGGAGCGTGGTGGCGTCCTCACGGAACGGGGGGTCCCGGGCGCCCGGGGCCCCCCGTCCTCGTGAATCTCGGCGGATCCGCCCCGAGCGGGGCCGGGTGTGCGTCACCCTCGGTGCGGCAGGAAACCGCACCACCGTCACCGGAGCCTCGTCGTGATCGACACCCCGCGTCCGCCCGCACCCCACCGCGTGCTCGTCGTCCTCGGCACCCGGCCCGAGGCCGTGAAGCTCGCCCCCGTCGTGCGGGCCATGGTCGCCTCGCCGCGCTTCGAACCCGTCGTCGTCACCACCGGGCAGCACCGCGAGATGCTCGAGCAGATGCTCACCGCCCTCGAGGTCGTCCCCGACGTCCGGCTCGACGTCATGCGCGAGCGCCAGGACCTGCACGGCCTCACCTCCCGCCTCGCGCGCGAACTCGGCGCCGTCGTCGCCGGCGCCCCGTTCGACGCCGCGGTCGTGCAGGGCGACACCACCACCGCGTACAGCGGGGCGCTCGCCGCGTTCTACGAGGGGATCCCCGTCGCGCACGTCGAGGCCGGGCTGCGGTCCGGCGTCGCGACCGACCCGTTCCCCGAGGAGCTGAACCGCCGCCTCGTCGCCCGGCTCGCGCGCTGGCACTTCGCCCCCACGGCGCCCGCCGCGGAGAACCTGCGGCGCGAGGGCGTTCCCGTCGAGGACGTCGAGGTCACCGGGAACACCGTCATCGACAACCTGCTGTGGGTCGTCGGCCGCGGCCTGGGCACCTCGGCGTTCCCGCCCGCCCGCACCGGCGGCGGACCCCGGATCGTCGTCACCCTGCACCGCCGCGAGAACCAGGGCGACACCATGGCCGCGCTCGCCCGCACCGTCGCCGACGTCGCCGACGCCCGCGACGCCGAGGTCGTGCTGCCCCTGCACCTGAGCCCCGCCGTCCGCGACGCCGTGCTGCCGGTGCTGGGCGACCACCCGCGCGTCCGCGTCACCGGACCGCTGGACTACCTCGACTTCACCGCCACCCTCGCCGACGCCGACCTGGCCCTCACCGACTCCGGCGGCGTGCAGGAGGAGGCGCCGTCCCTGGACGTCCCCGTCCTCGTGCTGCGCCGCACCACCGAGCGCCGCGAAGCCGTGGACGCCGGTGCCGCCGCGCTCGTCGGCACCGACCCCGAGGAGGTCCGCCGGTACGCGCTGGACCTGCTGGACGACCCCGGCCGGTTGCGGCGCATGGCGTCGGTCGCGAACCCGTTCGGCGACGGGCGGGCCTCGGCGCGCGTCCTCGAACGCCTCGACCGCGACCTCACCCCCTGACCGGGGCCGGCGCCCGGTACACGTCGGGGCGCCGGTCCTCGAACAGGTGGGCGCGGGCGGTCAGCCGCTTGTCCCGCGCGAGCGCCAGGTCGACCTCGGCCAGCAGCAGGCCCTCGGCGTCCCGGGACGCGACCGGCCAGCCGTCCGCGCCGACGACCGTGGTGCCCGCGGTCCAGCGCACCCCGCGCTCGGTGCCCGTCCGGTCGCAGCAGGCGACCACCACGCGGTTCACCCGGGCCGTCGCCATCGCGATGACCACCTCCGGGGGGCGCTCGCCGTCCGGGCGGGGGACCAGCGGCCAGTTCGTCGGGACGGCCAGCACCTCGGCCCCGGCGAGGGCGAGCGCGCGCGTCAGCTCGGGAAACTCCAGGTCGTAGCAGACCAGCGGCGCGACGCGCCCGGCCCGGGTGTCCAGGACCGGGGGCGGTGCGTCCCCGGCGGTGAAGAACCGCTTCTCCTCGTCCCACAGGTGCACCTTGCGGTAGACCGCGAGGACCCCGGTCGCGTCGACGACCGCGGCGCTGTTGAAGACCGTGCCGTCCGGGGCGAGTTCGCAGAACCCGCCGACGACGACGGCGTCCCCGGCGGCGCGGGACCACTGCGCGAACACCTCGTGCCCGGGGTCGATCGCGAGGCCGGCCGCCTCCTGCGGCGAGGTGAACACGTACCCGGACGTGACGAGCTCGGGCAGGACGACGAGGCCGGCGCCCGCGGTGACGGCCTCCCGCACCGCGGCCACCGACCGGGCGCAGTTCCCGGCCAGGTCGCCGACGCGGGGGGCCGCCGTCCAGCAGGCGATGCGGGTCACCGAGGTCTCACCGCCACCGGGCGGTGCGCAGGGTCGCGGTGGCGCTGTGCGCGGCCATCCCCTCGGAGTCGGAGATGACCTGCACGGCCGTCGCCAGGTCGGGCGTCGCCTCCCGCGAGACCCGCTGGTAGGTGAGGGGCTTGAGGTAGCGGGAGACCGAGAGCCCGGCGCTGTGCTTGGCCCCGCCCGCCGTGGGCAGCGTGTGGTTCGTCCCGGCCATGCCCTTGTCGGAGTAAGCGACCGTGGACCACGGGCCGAGGAACAGCGAGCCGTAGCTCGTCAGCCGGTCGTGGTACCAGTCGTCGTCGGCGGTGAGGACCTCCAGGTGCTCGGGCGCGAGGTCGTCCATGAGCGCGGCGGCGGTCTCGCGGTCGGCGGCCCAGGTGACGCTGCCGTGGTCGCGCCACGCCGCCCCGGCGATGTCGCGGGTGGCCAGGGTCGCCAGCTGCCGGTCGACCTCGGCGACGACGGCCCGGCCCAGTTCCTCCGACGTCGTGACGAGCGCGGCGGGGGAGTTCGGGCCGTGCTCGGCCTGGCCCAGCAGGTCCGCCGCGACCAGGACCGGGTCGGCGGTCTCGTCGGCGATCACCGCGACCTCCGACGGGCCGGCGAGCAGGTCGATCGCGACGGTCCCGAACAGCTGCCGCTTGGCCTCGGCGACGAACGCGTTCCCGGCGCCGACGAGCATGTCCACGGGGCCGTCGCCGACGAGGCCGAACGCCATCGCGGCCAGCGCCTGCACCCCGCCGAGGACGAACACCCGGTCGACGCCGGAGACGGCGGCGGCGTAGAGCACGGCGTCGTTGGCGCCGCCGCCCGGTTGCGGCGGCGTGCAGGCCACGACGGAGGGGACCCCGGCGACCTTCGCCACGCCGACCGTCATGAACGCGCTGGCCGTCAGCGGGAACCGCCCGGCGGGCAGGTAGGCGCCGACGCGGCCGACGGGGACGTACCGCTGCCCGACGAGCAGCCCGGGGGTGAGTTCGACGGAGAAGTCGACGAGGTGCTCGCGCTGGGCCGCGGCGAACGCGCGGGTGCGCTCGCCGCCGAGCTCGACGGCGGCGCGCAGGTCGGCGGGCAGGCGGTCGCCGCTGCGGGCGATCGTCTCCGCGTCCAGTTCCACCGGGCGGCCGTCGTACCCGTCGAGCTCGGCGGCGTAGCGCAGGACGGCGTCCAGGCCGCCCTTCTCGATGTCGGTGAGCATCCCGGACACGCGGGCCGCGACGGCGGGGTCGCGCTGGGCCGGCGGGGTGCTGACGGCCGGCGACTTCAGCGGGCGGAACCGGCCCGCGAGGGCGGTGAGGAGGGCGGGGGTGAACTGCATGCCAGCAGGCTAGGAACCTCGCCGAACCCCGGACAAGAGCGAGGTTTCCTCCGGGACCGGCAGGACTACCCTGTCGGTCGTGACGCTGAACCAGTTGCGGGCCTTCCTCACCGCCGCCCGCACGGGGTCGTTCGCCGCGGCGGCGGTGGAACTGGGCGTCGCCCCGGCGTCCGCGTCCGAACTGGTGCGCCGCCTGGAGGAGGAGCACGGGATCGCGCTGTTCCACCGGGGGCCGCGCCGGCTCGTGCTCACCGGTGCGGGTGAGCAGTTGCGGCCGTTCGCCGAGCAGTCCGTCGCGGCCGCCGACGCGGGCGCCGAGGCCGTGCGGTCGGTGCGCGACCTCGGCGGCGGGGTCGCGACGTTCGGGTTGCTGCGCAACGCCGACCACTACCTGCTGTCCGGTCTCGTGGAGGACTTCCACGCCCGGCACCCGCGGGTCAGGGTGCGGCTGGTGGGGCTGAACTCCGTGGAGGTCGCGGCGGCCGTGGCGGCCGGGGACGTCGAGGCGGGGATCGTGGTGCTGCCCGTCGACGACGCGGGGCTGACGGTGACGCCGCTGCTGCGCGACGAGGTGCTGTACGTCAGCGCGGACCCGGGGCGGCTGACGCGGCCGGTGACGGTCGCCGACCTCGCCGCGGTCCCGCTCGTCCTCTACGACGCGCACCACGGCTGGCGCGACCCCACGCGGCGGCAGGTCGCCGACCGCGCGCGGCTGGAGGGTTTCCGGCTGGAACCGCTCATCGAGGTCGAGCACGTCGAGGCGGCGCTCGGGCTGGTCGCCCGCGGGATCGGCGACACCTTCGTCAGCCGGGCCGTGGCGCGGGGGGCGGGGTTCCCCGCGCAGCTGGGGACCGTGGGTTTCGCCGAGCCGCTGCACGACGTCCTGGCGCTCGTGCAGCGGGAGGGGATCGCGCTGTCGCCCGCGACGCGCGAACTCGCGCGGCTGGCCCGCCAGCGCCTGCTCGCGCAGGGCGCCGACGGGCCGTGAGCGCGGCTCAGTCGTCCTCGGTGGCGGTGACCATCACGCCCACGGGGGCGAGGTAGCCGTTGGGGTCGATCATCCGGTCGGTGTCCCGGGCGGCGTCCACGACCTCCGGCGCCCAGTCCAGGTGCACGCGGTCGTCGCCGGAGTTCACGACGAGGAGTTCCCCGGCGCCGGTGGGGCCGGTCTCGACGCAGCGGAACGCGCGCCAGGCCCCCGGCGGCACGGAGAACGAGTCGCCCGCGCCGAGTTCCACGGTGGTGGCCGGGTCGCCGTTGAGGGTGACCGCCCACCGGCCGGTCTTCACGAGCAGCGCCTGGGTGCGGTCGTGCCGGTGCCGCAGCAGGCCCTCCTCGGCGCCGGCGCGGACCCAGGCCATGTTGAACGAGTGCGGTTCGGTGATCGCGGGGACCTGGCGGCGGTCCTCGCTCATGCCGTACCCGATGACCAGGCTGAGTTCGGCGGCCCCGCCGGGCAGCGTCGCGCACAGCAGCGCGTTCCGGCTCCAGACGCGGTCGGCGGGCTGGACGACGCGGCGGCGCATCTCCTCCACGGAGTACGCCGTCAGCTCGTCGATGTACTCCTGCTTCATCGGCTTGATGAGGGGGACGCCCTCGGGCAGGGTGTCGCCGGCGACGGTGTCGACGAGCCGGTTGTCGGCCGTCAGGTGCAGGCCGTACGACTCGGCCTCCCGCAGGACCGACGGGCCCCAGATGATGCCGCCGGTGACGTCGCGGCCCAGGACGGTCCACAGGATCCCGTCGTCGGGGCCCTCGTTGGTGAAACCCCGGAAGATCCAGGTGGGGATCGAGATGACGTCGCCGTCGGTGCTGACGTACTCGCCCTGCTTCCCGTCGACGCCCCAGCGCAGCCGGAACTCGCCGCCGAGGTTGACGAAGACCTCGGCGGTGAAGTGCAGGTGCAGGTTGTTGGAGATGCCCTTCGGCATCCCCGCCGCGCCGGTGTTGAACCCGTGCGGCTCGGTGAGGTTGACGAACTGGGCGGCGTTCTGGGAGACGCCGGCGCCGATGAAGGCGTAGTTCTCCTTGCGGTCCGACCCGGGGGTCCGGCAGTCGATGAAGGCCGCGTTGCAGGCGACCCAGTCGCTCCTGCGGATGGTGCGGCGCTCGACCTCGGCCGCGTCGACGGTCAGGTCGGTCTGCGCGTGGTCGGTGGTCATGGCGGGTTCCTCCTGGGCGGGCGGTCAGTAGATGTTGGTCGGGCGGGTGCCGTCGAGCGGGTCGACGTCGCCGCGCGTGCCGGCGATCTGCGCGCGCAGGGCGATGTCGTCCCACAGGCGGACCTCCTTGACGAGCGCCCCCTGGTGGAACGTGAACTGCGAGATGCCCAGGACGTCCACCGGCCGCCCGGTGCGGGGGCCGTAGGTCGGGACGCCGGTGTAGTCGCCGACGAACTTCCACGTCACGGCGACGCGCAGCCCGGCGTACCGGACGTCGAAGTTCGTCTGGATATCGCGGACCTCGAACTGCCCGGCCGGGAAGGACTCCAGGAAGCGCAGCAGCGCCCGCCGGTACCCCTCGGGCCGGATGACGACGCGGTTGCCGACGGTGAGCAGCACGAGGTCGCGGGCGAAGAACTTCTCGGTCTTCTGCAGGTCGCGCTCGTTCCAGACGGTCTGGATCAGGTCGAGGACGCGCTCGACCTCGGAGCGGTGCTCGTCGGGCCGGGGACCGGAGTCGCCGGCGGCGACGACGTCGACGGGGGCGGGGCGGGTCCACGACCCCGAGTACCCGCGGAACGCCTGCGCGCGGGCCAGCTCGTCCAGGTCCAGCCCGTGGGCCAGCGCGCCGGCGAGGGAGTCGCGGACGACCCACTCCTCGACCATGCGGCCGCGGCGGTAGAGGCAGTTGGCGATGGTGCGGCTGTGCTCGGAGGTCTGCAGGTGCCCGGACAGGACCAGGTGGGAGCTGAGGAAGGCGTCCTGGCCGCGGGCCTCCCAGATGACGTCCTCGGCCTGCCCGGTCCGGTCGGGGGTGGCGGCGATCCGCATGAGGGTGCCCTCGATGACCTCGTCGCGGGTGGTCGACGTGCCGTAGGCGCCGTGCACGATCGAGTCCGGTTCGTAGTTCTCGCGGATGAAGCTGATCGCGCGATCGACCCAGATCAGGTCGGTGACCTCGCGGATGAAGTCGTCGGGGTCGGCGTACGGCTTGTACGCCACCGGGTCGAGAGCCACTGGAGAACATCCCTTCGCTGGCGGTCCGAGGAGCCTCGGCGCCCCACGGCCCCGCCAGGGTATGCGTATGCACAGACGGTGGCAAGGGGGTCGTCCCCGCGGTGGGGAACGGCGCGGGGGTCAGCGCGCGGGGGCCGGTCCCAGGGAGCGGCGCTCCACGAACGTGCTCGGGAACGTCTTGTGCGACAACGGTTCCTGCGGCCCGTCGAGGCGCCGCACCGCCAGCCGCGCGGCCTCGCGGGCCATCTCGTGGAAGTCGTAGGCGATGGTCGACAGCTGCAGCACCGGCCAGGCCGCCGGCGGCAGGTCGTCGAAACCGACGATCGAGACGCCCCCGGGGACGTCCACGCCGGCCCGGCTCGCGGCGTTCAGCGCGCCGTAGGCGACGACGTCGTTGCCGCAGAAGACGAGGGTCGGCGGTTCGGGCAGCGCCAGGAGCTCGGTGACGGCCGCGTCGCCGACGGCGGTGTCGTACGTCCCCCGGCGCACGTACCGGGACTCCAGCCCGAGGCCGTGGTCGGCCAGCGCGGCGCGCAGGGCCAGTTCGCGGTCCTGGCCCGTGCTGGTGTTGCTCGGCCCCAGGACGGCGCCGACCCGGGTGTGCCCCAGCTCCCGCGCCCGGCGGGCCGCGGCGGCGAAACCCGCGGCGGGGGAGACGATCGTGGCGTCGGCGTCGACCTGCGTGCTCGTGCGGTTCAGGTACACGAACGGCATCCCGCGGTCGCGCAGCCGCAGCGGGGCGATCGAGTCGACGGTCGTCGTGGCGAGGATGACGGCGTCGATCCCGTTGGCCAGCAGGCGGTCCGCCACGTTCCCGTCGTCGGTCGACTCGGTGTGCAGGACGAGCTGGTACCCGTGCTGCTCCAGCTCGCGGTGCATCGGGGCGATGATGTGGTGGTAGAACTCGTTGCCCAGGTCGGTGACCAGCAGCCCGATGCGGCGGGTGCGCCCGGACGACAGCGCCCGGCCAGCGTCGCTGAGCACGTACCCCAGCAGGTCGGCGGCCTCGCGGACCCGCTGCTTGGTCCGGTCCGACAGGCGCGGGTCGTCACGCAGCGCCCGGGAGACCGTGGGCTGCGAGACGCCCGCCACGCGCGCGACGTCGCGGCTCGTGACCGCCATGCCTGCGACCCCCCGTTGCTGCGCGACCCCGTCGGCCCTGCCCCGGACCCCGCGGGAGTCTAGCCGACCCGGGGGCTGCTCAGGTATACGTAGGCACAGACCGGCTGGACGTC
This sequence comes from Kineococcus rugosus, assembly GCF_050871975.1. NCBI lineage: Bacteria > Bacillati > Actinomycetota > Actinomycetes > Kineosporiales > Kineosporiaceae > Kineococcus > Kineococcus rugosus. Next base: position 29,635 of record NZ_JBJLSJ010000006.1, read on the forward strand.
GGCGGGGGGGACCACGGGGGTGGGTGCGTGAGCACGGACGGGCGCGGGACGTCGCTGCGCGAGCGCGCGCACGCCGGGGAGAAGCTGCTCGGCGTGCTCGTGCGCACGCCTTGCGAGGAACTCGTCGAGATGGCCGCCGTCGCCGGGTTCGACTACGTCGTGCTGGACTGCGAGCACGGGCCGGGCGACCTCGTGCCGCTGCGCCAGCACCTGGTCCTCGCGGCCGTGCACGGGGTGCCGGTCGTGGTGCGCGTCGGCAGCGGGGACCCCGGGATGGTGCTGCGGGTCCTGGACCAGGGCGCCGAGGGCGTGCTCGTCCCGCACGTCGACGACGCCGCGCAGGCCGCCGCCGCCGTCGCCTCGGCCCACTACCCGCCGCTGGGGCACCGGGGCTTCGCGACGTACTCCCGCGCGGGCCGGTTCGGGACGGTGGACCCGCAGGCGCACCGGGAGGACCAGCTGCGCCGCACGCTGGTGCTGGCGATGGTCGAGTCCCCGGCCGGGGCGGCGGCCGCCGAGGAGATCCTGCGCACCCCCGGGCTCGACGGCATCATGGTGGGGCCGGCCGACCTGGCCGCCGCGACCGGCCCGGGCGACCCGTCCCCGGCGGAGTCGACGGCCCGGGTCCACGCCGCGCTGGCCGGCGGCGGGGGGCTGCGGCTGGACATCGTGGGCGGGGCCGCGGCGGCGTCCGCGGCCTTCGCCGACGGGGCCGACCTGGTCGTCTACAACCTCGCGCACGCGCTCGTGGCGCACCTGCGCGAACTGCGCCTGCCGCGCCCCTGAAACCCCTGCGCAACCGCTGCGCAACACCGCCGGAACCCGCCCGTGATCTCGTGCCCGGGTGTCCCCGGTTTCTCCCGGGTGAGGCTTCCCTTCGCGCTGTGCATACGCATACCCTCTGGCCATGCCCACAGAGAAGCGCACCTTCGCCCTCATCGCCGCGGCCGTCGCGGGTGCCCTCGCCCTCACCGGCTGCGGTGCCGGCAGCCGGGTCGGGAACGAGAACGGGACCTCGGTCACCTGCGACTACGAGGCCCCCAGCGAGGAGACGACGGTCAACGTCCTCGCCTACAACTCCTCCGCCATCGACCCCTTCACCGACACCATGGTGTCGAGCTGCACGAAGGGGGACGTCACGGTCAAGCACGACCCCATCGACTTCGGCGGTCAGGTCACCAAGACCACCGCCACCCTCGCCGGCGAGACCGGCACCTACGACATCGTCGAGACCTACGGCTTCGTCATCCCCGGCCTGGCCGAGGAGGAGAAGCTCGTCCCGCTGGACGACCTGTACGCGAAGTACGCCGCCGACGCCGACCTGGACGCCATCAGCGAGTCGATGCGTCAGGGGATGTCCTACGAGGGCAAGCTCTACGCGCTGCCCATGCAGGCCCAGATGTTCGTGATGGCCTACCGCACCGACGTCTTCGAGCAGGTCGGCCTCGACGCCCCCACGACGTTCCCCGAGATGGTCGCCGCCGCCGAGGCCATCAAGGCCGCCGGGATCATGGAGCACCCCATCGCGCTGCCCTGGCTCGCGACCTCCGACATCACCACCAGCTTCGAGGCCGCCATGAACTCCCTCGGCGCCGACTTCGTCGACGCCGACGGGAACGTCACCCTCGACGGACCCCAGGCGCGGCAGGCCCTGGAGGCGCTGCTGTCCCTCAAGCCGTACACCGACCCGCAGGTCACGACCTTCGACCAGCCCAAGGTGCAGCAGCAGATGTACAACGGCACCGCCGCCATGGCCATCATGTTCTCCGGCCGGATGAACGACCTGACCCTGCCCACCAACAGCGACCTCGCCGAGGAGTTCGCCTTCGCCGGGGCGCCCAAGGTCAGCGCCGACGCGCCGTACAGCTACAGCCGGCTGTCCATCGACGGCTGGTCCATCCCGCACAACACCAAGCTCGACCACGACATGCTCTTCACCATGATGGCCTCCGCCGTCGGCGAGGACGCCTCCAAGGCGTCGATCCCCGCGGCGTACCCGGCGCGCGAGGGCCTGGTCACCTCCTCCAACTCGCCCTACGGCGAGGCCGCCAACGCCTCGATCGCCTCCACCATGCCGCCCGTGGTCTCGCCCGTCCTGGCCGACGTCAGCAACGAGATCCGCCCGGTCCTGGCGCAGGTCCTCACCGGTCAGCTCCCCGTCGCCGACGGCCTCGCGCAGATGCAGGCCGCCGCCGAGAAGGTCGCCGGCTGACCCACCCACCCGCTCCGTCCCGCAGTCGCCGAGGAGGACGTCGGTCGTGAAACCCCGTGAGTTCTGGTTGTTGTTCTCCCCGAGCCTGGTCGTGATGGTCGGCCTGCTCGTCGTGCCCCTGGTGCGCACCGTGCAGTGGAGCTTCGAGGACGTCCGCTACGGCAGCGCCGGGACGTTCGTCGGGCTGGCCAACTTCGCCGCCGCGCTCACCGACGCCCGGTTCGGCCGGGCCGTCCTGTTCACCGTCGTCGTCACCGTCGTGACGACCGCGGTCCTGCTGGTCCTGGGGTACCTCATCGCCATCGGGGTGAACCGGCTGACCACCTCCCGGCCCCTCGTGCTGGGGATCATGCTGATCTCCTACGTGCTGCCCAACCTCGTCGGCGCCGTCGCCTACTCGTGGCTGTTCGACGACAACTTCGGTGGGCTGGTCAACCGCTTCATCGGGTTCCTCGGCGGGTCGCAGGTCCTGTGGTTCACCGACCAGGTGCCCAACGCGGTCGTCGTCGTCTCGAACACCGTGTGGCACATGCTCCCGTTCGCGATGCTCATCGTCCTGGCCGGGTTGCAGTCGGTCCCCACCGAGCTGCGGGAGGCCGCCACGATCGACGGGGCGTCGTCCTTCCAGACGCACCTGCGGGTCATCATCCCCACGATCCGCGGCGTCCTGGGGTTCGTCACCCTCATCTCGATCATGGACGTCCTGCGCATGTTCGACAACCTCGTGCCGCTGTCCCCGCAGGCCGCGGCCATCGGGAACGAGTCGATCATGATGTACGTGTACTCGGTCGCGTTCGCCGACGGGGCGCAGGACCTCGGGCTCGGCAGCGCCATCAACGTGCTGACCATCGGCCTGATCCTCGTCATGCTCATCCCGTTCATCCGCGGGATCTTCAAGGAAGCCAAGGTGGCCCGATGACCGTGCACACCGAACCGGCCACCGACGTGCGCAAGCCGTCCGCAGGGCCCGCCCTGCGGACGGTCCGCCGCAAACCCCCGGTCGTCACCGGCGTCCTGCTCGCGGTCGTCTGCGTCGTGATGCTCGGGCCGTTCCTGTGGATGGCGCTGTCGGTCACGAAACCCACCAACGTCGCCTTCGCGAACCCCCCGGTCCTCACCGGGTACGAACCGACGCTCCAGGCCTTCGTGAACCTCTGGCAGACCACCTACTTCGCGGACTACCTCACGAACACCGTCGCGGTCGCCGTCATCTCCACGGTCGTCGCCCTCGTCATCGGGATCCCCGCGGCGTACGCGCTGTCCCGGTTCCCCAGCTACGTCTCGGCCCTGCTGCTCGTGCTCGCGCTGGTATTCCGGGCCCTGCCCCGGTTCTCCGTCGTCCTGCCCATGTACGACATCAGCCGCGCCCTGGGGATCTACGACACGACGTTCGCGATGGCCGTCGCGCTCGTCGCCATCAACCAGCCCTTCACGATCTGGCTGCTGCGCAACTTCTTCGCCGACATCCCCCGCGAGCTCGACGAGGCCGCGATGATCGACGGCTGCACCCGCATCGGGATGCTGCGCCGCGTGATGATCCCGCTCATGCGCCCGGGGATCCTCACCGCGGGGATCTTCGTGTTCCTCTTCGCCTTCCAGGAGTACCTCACCGCGCTGGTGCTCACCGACTCCTCGTCCAAGACCGTCCCGGTGTTCATCGCCACCCAGCTCGGGCAGACCCTGCCGATGCTCCAGCAGGCCGGCGCCGCCTCGCTGCTGCTGACGCTGCCCGTGGTCGTCATCGCGTTCGTCGCCCAGAAGTACCTCGTGGCCGGCCTCAGCGACGGCTCCGTGAAGGGGTGAGCGCGCTCGTCCTGCTGCCCGGGATGAACTGCACGGAGGACCTGTGGACCGGCTGCGGGCTCGACCACGCCCTCACCCCGGCCCTGGACCGCGAGTCCGTCGGCGAGCAGGTGAGCGCGCTCCTGGACCGGCTCCCGCCGCGGTTCGTGCTCGCCGGGCTGTCCCTGGGCGCGATCGTCGCGATGGAGCTCGCCGTGCGGGCCCCCGACCGGGTCGAGTCGCTCGTGCTGGTCTCCACGAACTCCCGCGCCCCCACCCCGGGGCAGCGGGAGTCGTGGGCGCGCTGGCGGGCGGCGCTGGCGGCTGGCCGCTCCGCGCGGGACCTGCAGGGCGAGCTCCTCGACGCGCTGCTGCCGCCGGAGGTCGCCGCCACCCGCCCCGACCTCGTCGAGCGCGTCCTGGCGATGGGCCGCGACGACGACCTCCTGCGGCGCCAGCTCGCGCTGCAGGAGTCCCGCACCGACCTCCTGCCGCGCCTGCCCGCGCTGACCGTCCCCACCCTCGTGGTCTCCGGTGACCACGACCCGATCTGCCCGCCGCCGTTCCACGCGACCATCGCCGAGGCGGTTCCCGGCGCCGGCCTCGTGAGCCTGCCGGCCGGTCACCTGCCGCCGGTGGAACTGCCCCGGGAGTTCGGGGACCTGCTGCGCTCGCGCGGGGCCTGAACCGCCCGGGGTCAGTCCACCTCGACGGCCAGCTCCGCCCACACCGTCTTGCCGTCCCCGGTGGTCCGCACGCCCCACGCGTCGGCGACGGCCTCCACGATCGCCAGGCCCCGCCCCCCGAGAGCGTCCGGCCCGGCGTCGCGCTCGCGCGGGGAACGGGTCGAGGAGTCCTCCACCTCCACCGTCAGCCGCCGCGCGGCGCCGTCGAACCGCAGCGTCAGGCCGGCGCCGCCGCCGGCGTGGACGAGGGCGTTCGTGACGAGCTCGGACAGCACGAGTTCGGCCTCGTCGGCCAGCTCGTCGGCCGACCAGGCCAGCAGCCGCCCGCGCAGGAACTCCCGCGCCGAGGCCACCGACCGGATGTCCGGCGGCAACCACAGCGACGCGTCGAGCCGTCCCGCGGTGCTGCCCGTGAAGGTCGCCACCAGCAGCGCGGCGTCGTCGGTCAGCTCGTGCGGGATCGCGTCCATCACCGCCGAGGCCAGCCGCTCCGCGGACCGCCCCGGGTCGGCGCCCACCGCCTCCTGCAAGGTCGCGCGCAGCACCCGCTCGCCGCGCTCGGACCCCTCGCCCAGCACCTCCACCACGCCGTCGGTGTGCAGCACCAGCGCACCGCGCCCCAGCAGGCGGTGCTTCGCCGTCGGGTAGGTGGCCCCCGGGTCGACCCCCAGCGGCGGCCCGGGGTCCAGGACCACCTCGTGCAGCCCCGCGTCGTCGACGACCAGCGGCGCCGGGTGACCGGCCGAGGCGACGGTGACGACGCCCGTGGCCGTGTCCAGCCGCAGCAGGCAGCACGTCGCGAACAGCCCCGCGTCCAGGTCCACCAGCAGGCGGTTCGTCCGCTCCAGCGCGGCGGACGGGTCGTGGCCCTCGCTGACGTACGCGCGCACCGCCGTCCGCAGCTGCCCCATCAGCCCCGCGGCGCGGGTGCTGTGCCCCTGCACGTCGCCGATGATGAGCGCCACGTCGCCCCCGCAGTCCACCGCGTCGTACCAGTCGCCGCCGATGTCGGCCCCCGCCAGCGCCGGGGCGTACCGCGTGGCGACCTGCAACCCGTCCCGCGCCGGCAGCCGGGTCGGCAGCAACCCGCGCTGCAGGTCCCGGGCCAGCACCGCCAGCGCCTCGTGGGACCGCGACAGCGCCTCCCGCGAGGAGCGCTCGGCGTCCAGCAGCTGGGCCCGCTCCAGGGCCACCGTGATCTGCGCCGCCACCGCCGCGAACAGGTCCAGGTCGCTGTGCTCCAGCGGGGACCGGGAGGAGGCCCGGTCGTCCCAGCCGACGGTCAGCGCCCCCAGCACGACGTCGTCCCGCCCGCGCAGCGGGACCACGAGGACCACGCCGGAGCGGTCGGGGTCCAGCCCGTCCAGGTCGCGGTACCCGGCGACCTGCTCGCGCGTCACGACCAGCGGGCGCCCGGTGCGCACGGCCTGCGAGACCGGGGTGTCGGCCCCCCGACGCACCCGCCGCAACGCCTCCGGCAGCGGCGGGTCGCTCGCCCCGACCAGGTCCTCGCCGTCCAGCACGTGCAGCGACGACGACAGGCAGCCCAGGACCTCCACGACCGCCGGCGGGATCCGCGCGGTGATCTGCGCGCTCGTCGCGCTCGTCTGCAGCAGCCCCGTGATGCGCTCCAGCAGCGCCGCCCGGGCCGCGGCCGTGGCCGCGACCCGCTCGGCGGCCGCCAGCAGCGTCGTCTCCACCGCCATCCCCAGGCTCAGGGCCAGGACGGCGGCGGCCTGCTCCTCCTGCGCGGTGAAGCCGGTGGCGCGGGTCAGGACCAGCGCCCCGCGCGCCCCGTCGGCGTCCAGCGGCGCGACCAGCGCCGAACCGGTGGCCGGCAACCCCGGCAGCCCCGCCGGCCGCGACTGCCGGGGCCGGCCCGGCGCGACCGCCACGGGTGGGGCCTCCACGTCGACGAACACGTCACCGTCGAGCAGGTACAGCGGGCCGTGCGCCCCGGACCCGGCGAACCACACCGCGCTGTGCTCCGCGCCGAGCGCCGACCGGGCCGAGCGCGCGGCGGCGCGCAGCAGCGCCGGCAGGTCCCCGGCCACCCGCGGGTGCGTGACGTCGAGCAGGTGGCGGTGCAGACCCTCGAACACCTCCGCACCGTACCCACGGGCGCGGCGCGCGGCCCGCCGGCGAGTGGTGCGCTCAGCGGGTGGAGGACAGGCTCGACGGGCCGCTGGACAGCACGGCCGCGGCCAGCGCGCGCGACGCCGGGCGGTCCTGCGTGCGCGGGTTCGTCAGCAGCACCAGGTCGATCTGGCCCAGCTCGGGCAGCTTGTGCTGCGCGCCCAGCGCGACGAGCTGGACGGGCACCAGGGAACTCGCCAGGCAGGAGACGCCGATGCCCGCCGCGACCGCCGCGATGAGCCCGTTCACGCCGCGGCACACGCACGCCGAGCGGTAGCCGATGCCGACGCGGTCCAGGGCCTCGTGCATCGCGGCCGCGCTCAGCGACGGCGACGGGTAGACGGCCAGCGGCACCGGCTGGGTGAGGTCCAGGCGCGTCGAGGGGTTGCCCACCCACACGAGGCGCTCACGCTTGACGAGCTTGCCCTCGCCCGACCCGCGCGGGCGCTTGCCGATGAAGATGTCGAGGCGGTCGTTCTCCAGCCGCCGGTGCAGGGTCCCGGACTGGTCGACGGTGAGCTCCAGGTCGACCCGCGGGTTCTCGGAGCGGAAGTCGCGCAGGATCTGCGGCAGCCGCGTCAGGGCCAGGTCGTCGGACATGCCGATCCGCAGCCGTCCCACCGGGCGGGCGCCGGTGAAGTACGCCGCGGCCTGCTCGTGGGAGGCCAGGATCGAGCGGGCGAAACCGATCATGGCCTCGCCGTCGGGGGTCAGGACGACCGAGTGGGTGTCGCGGTGGACGAGCTGGCGGCCCACGGAGTCCTCCAGCTTCCGCACGTGCTGGCTGACCGTGGACTGCCGGACCCCCAGCCGCGCGGCGGCCTGGGTGAACGAGTGCGTCTGCGCCACGGCCAGGAAGGTGCGCAACTGCACCGGCTCGAACGTCCCCGCCGGTCCCCGCCCCGTCGCCACCGCGCCCGCCCCTTCGCGTCGTCATCACGACCCGTGATGACTGATAAGCCGCCGATGCGGCTGCAGCCTACCCGCCGGGTCGCCGATGATGGGGGGGACACCTCAGGAGGCACCAGTCCAGTGACAGCGGCAGCCGCCGGGACCAGCACCGAACCCACCAGCACCACCACCACCACCACCGAACCCACCGGTCGCGGGACCTTCGCGGCCCTGCGGGTCCGCACCTTCCGCGTCTACGCCACCGGGCAGGCGTTCGCCAACACCGGCGTCTGGGTGCAGAACATCGCCCTCGACTGGCTCACCCTCGAACTCACCCGCTCCCCGGCCGCCGTCGGCGTCGCCATGGCGCTGCAGTTCCTGCCCATCCTGCTGTTCGGGATGCACGGCGGGATGATCGCCGACCGCTACCCCAAGCGGAACATCCTGCTCGTCACGCAGCTGTGCAGCGCCACCGTCGCCACCGCGCTCGCCGTCCTCACCCTCACCGGGCACATCACCCTCGGCGCGATCTACGCCCTCGCCCTCGTCGGCGGGTTCGTCATCGCCCTCGACAACCCCACCCGGCAGTCCTTCGTCGCCGAGGTCGTCCCGCCCGCGTACGTCCGCAACGCTGTCGCGCTCAACGCCGCCGTGTTCCAGACCACCCGTCTCGTCGGGCCCGCGCTGTCCAGCGTCCTCATCGGCACCGTCGGCGCCGGGTGGGCGTTCGCCGTCAACGCCCTGCTCTACCTCGGGCCGACGATCGCGCTCGCGTCCCTGCGCGCCGGCGACCTCCAGCCCGTCACCGCCCTGCCGCGCGCCAAGGGGCAGCTGCGCTCGGCGCTGCGCTACGTCGCCGACCGCCCGCACGTCGCCTGGACCATCGCCCTCGTCGGCGTCTTCGGCACCTTCGGCCTGAACTTCCCCGTCGTCCTCACCGCCATGGCCTCCGAGACGTTCGACGGCGGCGCCGGGCTCTACGGGACGTTCAACGTCGTCCTCGCCGTCGGGTCCATCGCCGGGGCCCTGCTCGCCGGTGGCCGAAGCCGCTCCCGGCTCCGGCTGATCCTCCTGCTCGGCGCCGCCTTCGGCGCCGCGCAGACGATCGCCGCGTTCGCGCCGAACCTGCCCACGTTCACGGCGGTCCTCGTCGTCATGGGCGTCACGAACCTCGCGTTCCAGGCCATCGCGAACTCCTCCGTGCAGCTGTGGGTCGACCACGAGTACCGCGGGCGCGTCATGGGGCTGTACGTCCTGGTGTTCATGGGCGGAACCCCCCTCGGCGGGCCGCTCGTCGGCGCGATCACCGAGCACGTCGGCGTCCGCGCCGGGATGGCCGTCTGCGGGCTCGTCCCGCTGGCCGCCGCGCTCGCCCTCGCTGGGTTGCTGGCGGTGCGGGGGGCGCGGGTCCGCACCGCCTGAGGACGCGCGGGAGGTGCGGGGGTCCCGTGAAACCCGGTGGACGGTCCGGCGCCCGTGCGCCACAGTGCCGCGTGCCCCTCTCCGTGCGCTCCTGGGAAACCGCCGACACCGCACCCACCCGGGAGGTGTTCCGGCGCAGCGTCCACCGCACCGCCGCCGACCACTGCTCACCGGAACAACGCGATGCCTGGGCCCCGGCCGAGGCCGACCTCGCCGAGTGGGGCCGGGCGCGGGCCCGGGCCGGGACGCGGGTGGCGGTGCGCGACGGCGAGGTCGCCGGGTTCACCGACCTGTCCGCCGACGGCCACATCGGCATGTTCTCCGTCCACCCCGACCACGGGCGCCGAGGCGTCGGTGCCGCCCTGCTCGACGACGTCCTGCGCACCGCCGCTGACCGCGGCCTCACCCGTCTCACCGTCGACGCCAGCCTCACCGCACGACCGTTCTTCCAGCGCGCCGGGTTCACCGTCGTGCACGAGCAGCGCGTGCACCGCGGGGGGCAGGAGTTCACCAACGTGGCGATGCGGCTGGACCTGCCCGCCGCCGGGGGACGGGGCACCCGGCCCCGGCAGGTCGTCTGGGACATGGACGGGACCCTGCTGGACTCCACCCGCGTGGTGCCCGCCGCCTTCGTCGGGGCCGTGGCCGAACTGGGCGGGCCGGCCGTCGACGTCGACGAGGTCGTGGCGGCCTACTCCCTGGGCGTGCCGGAGGCGATGCTCACCCACCTGCTGCGCCGGCCCCTGCGGCCGGGGGAGGCCGAGGCGTACTACCGGCGCCTGGAGGGCGCCGCCGTCGACCCCTACCCCGGGGTCGCGCAGACGCTGGACGACCTGCGCGCGGCCGGGCACCGCGTCGCCGTGTTCACCGGCGCCGCCGTGCGCGGGGCGCGCACCCTGCTGCGCGCGGCGGGCCTGCAGGTCGACGTCCTCATCGGCGGCGACCTCGTGGAACGCCCCAAACCGGCGCCGGACGGGCTGCTGCTGGCCGCGCGGACGCTGGGGGTCGACCCGTCCGACCTGCTGTACGTCGGGGACGCGCCCACCGACCTGGGTGCGGCCCGGGCCGCCGGCGCGCACGCCGTGGCCGCCGCCTGGGGGCACCTGCACGACCCCGCCGTCTCCGCCGACGCCACCTGGCGCTCGCCCCGGGAGGCGCTGCGGGTGCTGCCGGGGTGAGCGCTACCGGGCCCGCCGGGCAACCGCGTCCAGGAGGTCGGCGTGCAGACGCCCCACCGGCACCCGCTCACCGTCGACGGCCACCGACCCGTCGGCGACCTCCGCGTCCCCGACGACCGCGACGTGCGAGACCCGGCGCTCGCGGGCGGCCCGCACCCGGCGCGGCAGCGGGCCCGCGTCGTCCACCGCGACCCGCAGCCCGTCGAGGCGGTCGGCCAGGGCGCGGGCGTGCGCGCCGTGGCGGTCCCCGCTGACGGGCAGCACCAGCAGCTGCACCGGCGCCAGCCAGGTCGGCCAGCGTCCCCCGTCCTGCTCCAGCAGCACCGCCACGAGCCGTTCCATCGAGCTCAGCAGCCCGCGGTGCACCATCACCGGGCGGTGCCGGGCCCCGTCGGCGCCGACGTACTCCAGGCCGAAGCGCTCGGGCTGGACGTGGTCGACCTGCACGGTCGACAGGGTCTCCTCCCGGCCGGCGGCGTCGGCGACCTGCACGTCGACCTTCGGGCCGTAGAACGCGGCCTCCCCGGGCGCCTCCTCGTACGGGCGGTCGCCGAGGGCCTCCCGCAGCTGGTCCTCGGCGCGGCGCCACACGTCGTCGTCGCCGAGGTGGGCGCCGCGGTCCCCGCGCAGCGACAGGCGCAGGCGGCTGACCCGGACCCCCAGGACGCGGTACGCCTCCTCGATCCCGGCGAGGGCGGTGCGGACCTCGGCGACGACCTGGTCGGGGCGGCAGAACGAGTGGGCGTCGTCGAGGTTGATCTGCCGGACGCGGCGCAACCCGCTCAGGACGCCGGACAGCTCGCTGCGGAACATCGACCCGAGCTCGGCGTAGCGGACCGGCAGGTCCCGGTAGCTGTGCGGGCGGGCGGCGTAGACCTGGGTGTGGTGCGGGCAGTTCGCCGGCCGCAGGACGTACTCCTCGTCGCCCACGCGGACCGGGGGGAACATGTCGGCGGAGAACTTCTGCCAGTGCCCGGACCGCTCGAACAGTTCCCGCTTGGCCAAGACGGGGGTGCTGACCCGGTGGCAGCCGCTGCGCCGGGCCAGGTCGGCGGCGAAGCGCTCGAGCTCGCCGCGGACGACGGCGCCGTCCGGCAGCCACAGCGGCAGGCCGGGCCCGACGAGCGGGGAGGTGTCGAACAGGCCGAGGTCGCGGCCGAGCTGGGAGTGGTCGTGCACGGGTTCCTCCGGGGTTTCGGGGAGGTCGCCCCGGGGGAACGAGAACAGCCCCGGGGGAGACCCCCGGGGCTGTTCTGGGTTCAGCTCAGCGCTGACCGCGACGCCGGGAGTGGACCGGCGTCGTCGTCTGCTGCGGGCTGAACATCACGGCCCCAGCGTGGCACGGGGCGCGGCGTCCTGTCGAGCCCGTTCCGCGAGCACCTCGACCCGGGCGCTGCCGCCGGTGCGGACCTCGCTGAGGGGTTCGGCGGGGAACACCAGCTGCGTCACCGACAGCGGCCCGGCGAGGACCTCGACCGAGCAGCGGTCGAGGAACACCGAGAACCCCGTGGTCCCGGCGGGCAGCGGCACCCGGTCGGTGCGGGCGAACTCCCCGTGGAACCCCACGTCCCCGCACCGGCTGCGGTCCACCACCAGGTCGGTCCCCTCCACGGCCAGGCGCAGCACGTCCGGGCCCGCCGCGAACTCCCACGTCGCGTCCCCGGAGAACCCGCACCGCAGCAGCGCGGCGGGCGGGAGGCCGGTGACCTCGTGCGCGTACGCGGCCACGACCTCCGGGGAGAACGACTGCACGAGAACGGGTTCCCCGTCGTCACCGGCGGTCAGGGACAGGTCCCGCGGCAGGGTCATCGCCCCCCGCCACGGAGCCGTCGGGGTCGCCCCGGCGTACGTCGGCTGCGCCATCCAGCCGATGAGGACGCGGCGGCCGTCCGGGGCGTCCGTCCACGTCGAGACCGCGTACACGTCCGGGCCCACGTCGAACGAGCGCGCCGGCCCACCCGTGAAGCGCGCACCGTCGAACGACCCCACCCGGTACTCCACCCGCGAACCCGTCGCGTCCTGCACGCTCAGCAGCAGCACCCACCGCTCCTGCCCGTCCAGGTCCAGCGGGAACAGGTCCGGGCACTCCCAGATCCCCACCCCGGGCTCGTCGGAGAACCGGCCCACCTCCGTCCACGAGCGCAGGTCGGTGGAGGAGTGGACCAGCACCGTCCGCTCGTCCGCCTCGACGGTCACCATCCGCCACCCGTCGCCGTACCGGAACACCTTCGGGTCGCGGAAACCCGTCGACCCGCGGTCCAGCACCGGGTTCGCGGGGTCCTTCACGAAGGTGTCGCCGTCCTCGCTCCAGGCCAGCGACTGCGCCTGCCGGCCGTCGTCGTAGGCGCTGGTGTAGACGGCCGCGACCCGCCCGTCGTGCACGACGGCGCTCCCGGAGAAGATCGCCTCGGGCCCCTCGTGGCTGATCGCCAGCGGCCGGTGCTCCCAGTGCAGCAGGTCGCGGGACACCGCGTGCCCCCAGCTCATGTTCCCCCAGTCCGCGCCGTGCGGGTTGTTCTGGAAGAACAGGTGCCACAGCCCGTCGCGGTGCAGCAACCCGTTGGGGTCGTTCAGCCAGGTGTCGACGGCGGTGAAGTGCGCCAGCGGCCGGAAGTCGGTCATCGCCCGATCCTGCCCGGTCACAGCGGCGGTGCCACCAGGACCTCGAAGGCGTCCAGCTCGGCCAGGAACGCCTCCCGCTCCTCCTCCGAGGCCCGCGAGCGCGCGATCGCGTCGCGCTGGCGCTGCACCAGCTCGTCCAGGGCCGGCGCGCCGGCGGGCTCGGCGGGTGGCCCGTCCCCGGCCGGTCCCTCGGTCAGGGTGAGCGTCATCGCGAACCGCGGCCCGGCCTCGGCGACGGCGTCGCGGTAGCCGCGCTCCACGTCGTCGGCCGCGACGCCCCGCCCGGCGTGCGCGCCCGGGTCGAAGAACACGTCGGCGTGCCGGACGCCGCGCTCGGCCGCCGCGGCCAGCCGCGCGAGCGCCCGGTCGCGGAAGTCCGCGCGGGTCACCGGTTCCCCCGGGGCGCCGGGGGCGTCCAGGTGCAGGTGCGGTTCCACCTTCGGCAGCGCGGCGACCACGGAGGCGGGGACGGAGCTGGGTACGGAGCTGGGGACGGATCGGGGGACGGCGTCGGGGTCCATGCCCGCATCCTGCCCCGGCCCCGCCGCCGGCGACCCGTCGTGAGCGTCGTCCCGACCGGTCAGCGACGACTCCCGACCACCGCCCTCGGGCACCGCCACCTCCCGCTCGGGACCGTCACCGGGGTCCCGTCGTCGTCCCGCTGCGGGCCCGCGCCGGCCCGGTCCCGCTGCCCGCCTCGCCGGGGTGCCCACCCCGCCGTAGGGTCGGCCCGTGACTGCTCCCACGATCACCCTGAACGACGGCGTCCAGATCCCCCAGCTGGGTCTGGGGGTGTGGCAGGTCCCGCCGGAGGAGACCGCCTCCGTCGTCCTCACCGCCCTGCAGGCCGGGTACCGGCACATCGACACCGCCGCCGGGTACGGCAACGAGGCCGGTGTCGGGGACGCCCTGCACGCCAGCGGGATCGCGCGCGAGGACGTGTTCATCACCACGAAACTCGCCAACGGCGAGCACGGCCGCGACAAGACCCTCGCCGCGTTCGACGCGTCCCTGGCGAAACTGTCCGTCGACTACCTCGACCTGTACCTCATCCACTGGCCGCAGCAGGCCGACGACTACGTCGAGACGTGGCGGGCGTTCGAGGAGATCAAGGCCTCCGGCCGGGTCCGCTCCATCGGGGTGTCGAACTTCCAGAAGACCCACCTGCGCAAGCTCCTCGACGAGACCGGCACCGTCCCCAGCGTCAACCAGGTCGAGGTCCACCCCTACCTCGTGCAGGAGGACCTGCGGGCCTTCAACGCCGAGCACGGCATCGCCACCGAGGCGTGGAGCCCGCTGGCCCAGAAGCTGAACCTCATCGAGGACCCCGTCGTCACCGGCATCGCCGCCGACCTCGGCCGCACCCCCGCCCAGGTCGTCATCCGCTGGCACCTGCAGCAGGGGAACATCGTCATCCCCAAGTCCGTCACGCCCGAGCGGATCCGCTCCAACCACGACGTGACCGGCTTCGAGCTGACCGCCGAGCAGGTCGCCGCCCTCAGCGGCCTGGACCGCGCCGAGCGCACCGGCCCGGACCCCGACGTCTTCGGCTGAGGCCCGCCCGGACCTACGTGAGGGGCAGCTCGAACCAGACGGTCTTGCCCGACCCCGCCCGGTCCGAACCCCACCGGTGGGCGAGGGTGTCGACGAGCGCGACACCCCGCCCGCCGGTCGCCGTCGGCGGCACGTGCCGCACCTGCGGCCGGCCGCCGCCGCCGTCGCTGACCGACACCCGGACCGTGCCGTCCGTGCGGCGCCAGCGCACCTCGATGGGCTCACCGCCGTGCCGCACCGCGTTCGTGACCAGCTCGGTCGTCAGGAGCTCCAGCGTCTGCCGGGCCTGGTTGGTGAGCGTGACCGCCGCGAACTGCTCGCGCAGCCAGGTGCGGGTGCGCCGAGCGGCCGAGGGGTCGGCCCGCAGCTCCAGACGCGTCATGCCACCTCGCTCATCCCCACGATCCTGCACCAGTTCGACGGCCCAACTCTCGCACCCGCCGGGCCGCGGGCAACCCGGACCCACCCGGCGGTGTGCCGATCGGGGGCCCACCAGCGATGATGCCCCGATGCGTCCAGCAGGTGGCGACCGACCCGCCCACGACCCCACCCCGGCGGGACTGCGGGACAGCACGCTGCTGCCCGCGCACCCCGACGCCGTGCTCGACCGCTTCGCCCGCCTGGGCACCCTCGCCCTGGGCACGCCGGTGGCGCTGGTGTCCATGGTCAGCCGGTACGGGCAGGTCTTCCCCGGCGCCGTCGGGCTGCCCGAGCCCTGGCAGACCGCCCGCGAGACCCCGCTGAGCCACTCGCTGTGCCAGCACGTCGTGGCCTCCGGCAAGGCCTTCGCCGTCGAGGACGCCCGGCTGGACCCCCTCACCGCGGACTCCCTCGCCATCCCCGACCTGAACCTGATCGCCTACGCCGGCGCGCCGCTGCGGCTGCCCGACCCCCGCACCGGCCTCACCGAGCCCACCGCGCCCGTCGTCGGCGTCCTGTGCGCCATCGACGACGCCCCCCGGCGCTGGACCCCCGAGGAGCTCGGCGTCCTGGACGACCTCGCCGCCGCCTGCTCGGCCGAGCTGGGGCTGCGGCTGCTGGAGGAGCGCAACCGGCTGCTGCTGAGCCTGGGGGACGCGCTCGTCGCGACCCGCACCGTCGAGGAGGTCAGCGCCACGGTCGCCGCCGTCACCCGCTCCGAGCTCGGCGGCGCCTGGAGCGGGCTGCTGCTGCCCGAGGGCCGCGACCGGCTGCGCTTCACCGACCTGTCCACGCTGCCCCCGGACACCCCGGGGAGCTGGCGGACCATCGACCTCGACGCCCCCGTGCCGGCCGCGGCGGCCGCCCGCGAGCGCCGCCCGTACCTGTTCAGCGACATCGCCGGGCTGCGGGCCGCGTTCCCCGACGTCGAGGCGCGGGCGACGATGCCGCGGTTCGCCGCGTCGGCGTACCTGCCGCTGCTGGTGCAGGACCGGCTCGTCGGGGTGCTGTGCCTCGTGTGGGACTCCGAGCGGCAGACGCTGGAGGCCGAGGCGGAGGTGTGGAGCGCGCTGGCGCGGTTCACGGCGCAGGCCCTGGACCGGGCGCAGCTGGAGGGGGAGCGCCGGTCCCGGGCCGGGGTGCTGCAGGCGGCGCTGCTGCCGCGGCTGCCGGGGGCGACGGGCCGCCTGACGGTCCGCGGCCGGTACGTGCCGGCGACGCGGGAGGAGCAGATCGGCGGGGACTGGTACGACGTCGTGGTCGGGGCCTCGGGGGCGGTGACGCTCGTGCTGGGTGACGTCGCGGGGCACGACATGGCGGCCGCGGCCACGATGGCGCAGGTCCGCGGGCTGCTGCGCGCGTTCGTGTGGGACGGTGCGCGGTCGCCGGCCGACCCGGTGCGGCGCCTGGACCGGGCGCTGCCGGGGCTGGGCGTCGACGGGCTGGCGACGCTGGTGGTGGCGTGCGCGGAGGAGACGGCCGACGGGTTCGCGCTGCGCTGGACGAACGCCGGTCACCCGCCGCCGGTGCTGCTGCACCCCGACGGGCGGACCGAGCTGCTGGACGGCGCCCCGGACCTGCTCGTGGGGCTGCTGCCGGACTCCCCGCGCCACGAGCACGTCGCGCCGGTCCCGGCGGGCGCGACGCTCGTCCTGTACACCGACGGGCTCATCGAGCACCGCGGCCGCAGCCTCGCCGGTGGTATCGACCGCGTGCGGGACTCGTTGCGGCGCAACCGGTTCGCTGACCTGGACGAGCTGCTCGACGGGTTGCTGGCCGAACTGGTCGGGACCCGCGGGGAGGACGACTGCGCCCTGCTGGCGGTGCGGTTCCCGTGACCGGTCACCTCACCGACGTCACCGGCCTGGAGGTCGGGCACCTCACCCGCCGCGGCGGGGGGTGGCTGACGGGCGTCACCGTCGTCCTGACCCCGCCGGGGACCGTCGGCGGGGTCGACGTCCGCGGCGGCGGGCCAGGCACCCACGAGACCGACGCCCTGGACCCGCGCACCCTGGTCCCCACCGTCGACGCCGTCGTCCTGACCGGCGGGTCGGCGTACGGGCTGGTCACCGCCCACGGCGTGCAGCGCTTCCTGGCCGAGCGGGGCCGCGGGTTCCCCGTGGGCCCGGGGCCGGGGGAGGTCGTGCCGATCGTCCCGGCGGCCGCGGTGTTCGACCTCGGCCGCGGTGGCGTCTTCGCGAACCACCCCACCGAGGGGATGGGGTACGCGGCGGCCGCCGCGGCCCGGCCCGGGCCGTTCGCCCGCGGTGTCGTCGGGGCCGGGACGGGCGCCCTGCTGGGGGGCCGGTTCAAGGGCGGGGTGGGGACGGCGTCGGCGCCCGCGGGCGCGGCGGTGGTCGCGGCGCTGGCCGTCGTGAACGCGGTCGGCCTGCCGGTGCCCGGGCCGGTGCCCGCCGCGCCGGTGACGCCCGGCCCGCTGAACACGACGCTCGTGGTGGTGGCCACCGACGCGCTGCTCGACCCCGCCGAGACGTCCCGGACGGCGACGGCCGCGCACGCCGGCCTGGCCCGGGCGCTGGACCCGGTGCACACCCTGGCCGACGGGGACACGGTGTTCTCGCTGGCGACCGGGCGGGTGGAGCTGGCCGCCGCGCGGCCCGAGCGGGTGGGGCAGCTGGTGGAGCTGCAGCGGGTCGCCGCGGACGTGGTGCGCGCGGCGGTCCTGGACGCGGTGGCCTCGGCGGAGACCGTCGGGGACTGGCCCGCCTTCCCCCTCCCGCCGGCCCGGGACTGACCCGGGGCGGTCCTCAGGCGCCGGTGGTGCGCAGGTCGATCGTGCGCGGGCCCGGCGCGGCGGAGCGGACGCGGCCCTTGCCGGACCCCTTCGCCGCGTACATCGCCTGGTCGGCCTGCTGCAGGACGCGGGTCGCGTCCTGCCCGGCGTCGGCCATCGCCAGCCCCACGCTGATCCCGACGGAGAACTCCCAGCCGGCGACGGCGAACGGGGCCCTCATGGCCTCCACGACCCGCTCGGCGACGACGCGGGCGGCCTCCTCGTCGGGCAGGTCGGGGCAGACGACGGCGAACTCGTCCCCGCCGAGGCGGGCCACGGTGTCGCCGGGGCGGACGGCCGCGGTGAGCCGGTCGGCGACGTCGATGAGGACGTGGTCGCCGGCCGCGTGGCCGCCGGTGTCGTTGACGGGCTTGAAGTCGTCGAGGTCGCAGTAGAGCAGCGCGACGCGGTCGCCGCTGCGGGCCGCCGCCGACAGGGCGTGCCGCAGCCGGTCCTCCAGCAGGGTGCGGTTCGGCAGGCCGGTCAGCGGGTCGTGCAGGGCGGCCTCGCGCAGGCGGCGCTGCACGAGGCGGCGCTGGGTGACGTCGGCGACCTGGACGACGGCGCCGACCTCACCGGGCCGGCCGTCGTCGCCGGGGGTGGGCCAGGCGGCCGCGGCCAGCTCCAGCCAGACCTCCCCGTCGCCGTGCTGCAGCTCGGCGTGCCAGTGCGCCGGGCGGCCCGCGCCCACCTCCAGCGCCATCTCGGTGACGGCCTCCACGAAGACGTCGCGGTGCTCGGGGTGGACCTGCTCGGACCAGTCCGAGCCGACGGCCACGTCGACGCCCAGCATCGACTGGAGCCGGTCGTTGACGCGGGCCACCACGGCCGAGCCGTCGGGCCGCAGCCGCAGGAGGGCGACGCCGAGCAGCGCGTCGTCGAAGGTGCGGCGGAAGACCTCCTCGCGCTTGCCGGCCAGGACCACGGCCCGCTCGCGGGACCGGACGACCAGCGACATGACGAGCGCGACGGCGCCGGAGGTGAACAGCAGCGCCTGCAGGGCCACGGCCCCGGTGTCGCCGGTCCCGCCGTACGGGCCGTACCCCTCGACGGTGCCGGCGGTCGCGACGAGCGCGACGGCGAGCTGGCAGGACAGGGCGCGGCGCACCGGCAGCCGCGCCGCACCCCACAGGACCGGGACGACGACGAGGAAGGCCCACGGCCCGCGCCCGCTCCAGAACACCGCGGCCGAGACCGCGACGGACAGGCCCAGGACGAGCAGCCACTCGCAGGCGGCGGCGCGGGCCCGGCGCTCGTCCAGCGGCCGGGCGGCCGGCGGCACGAGCAGCGGCGGGGCCAGCAGCAGGACGCCGAGCAGCTGCCCCAGGGCGTAGGTGACGCCCGCGTGCGGGTCGGCGACCTGGACGAGCGCGGCGGCCGCGGCCACCCCGGCGGCGCTGCCGGCGGTGAACCGCCAGGCGTCGCGGCCCCGTCGCAAGCGCGCAGGCTCCCCTCGGCCGAGCACGGAGATCACGGCGGCACCGACCCCGCACTGCAGCGCCTGCGCGCTCGCGAACACCGTCGGGTCGATCCCGCCGACGCCGTGCAGGTGGCCGGCGGCCAGCGATCCCACGAGCGTCCCGGCGACGCACCACCACCGCCGGGCCGGTCGCCGCACCGCCAGCGCCAGCGCCGCCCCCGCGGCCGGCCACCACAGGACGCCGGTGGCGGTGCCGGCCCCCACCAGCTCCGGGGCGATCGTCGACAGGACGGCCACGACGGCGGCCGTCGTGATCGCCAGCCGCACGCCGCCGCCCCGCACGCGGGAGGCCGGGTCGGTGGCCCGGCCGGTCTCACCCGTCCGGCCCTGCTGCGCTGTCGCGATCATGCCGACCCACTCGGCAGGTCCGCGCCGCACCTTGAGCGCCCGTCCGGGTGAACCCGCGATCGTGATCCGATCGTCACCTCGGGGCGTGGTCGGGGGCACCGCGCCGGGGCGGGGACACTGGCCCCGTGAGCACCCCGCACTCCTCGCACTGGGGCGCGTTCCGCGCGGAGGTCACCGGCGACGGGGTGCGCGTCAGCGCCCACCCCGACGACCCCGAGCCGTCCGCGCTGCTGGGCAACGTCGCCGTCGCCGCCACCCCCACCGCCCGCGTCCTGCGCCCGCACGTGCGGCGCGGGTGGTGGGAGGACGGCCCCGGCCCCGACGACCGCCGCGGCCGCGACGAGTTCCTGCCCGTCGCGTGGGACGACCTGCTGGACCGCGTCGCGGGGGAGTACCGACGGGTGCTGGACGCGCACGGCCCCCGCGCCGTGTTCGCCGGGTCCTACGGCTGGGCCAGCGCCGGCCGGTTCCACCACGCCCAGAGCCAGCTGCACCGGTTCTCGCACCTGCTCGGCGGCGCGGTCCGCTCCTCGTGGACCTACAGCCACGGCGTCGGCGAGGTCCTCCTGCCGCACGTCGTGGGCAGCCAGGAACCCCTGCTGTCGCCGACGTCCTGGGCCAGCGTCGAGGCGCACACCGACCTCGTGATCGCCGTCGGGGGGCTGCCCGCGAAGAACTCCGAGGTCGCCGCCGGCGGCATCACCCGCCACGAGGTCGCGGGCCGGCTGCGCGGGGCCCGCGCCCGCGGCGCCGAGTTCGTGCTCGTCTCCCCGCTGCGCGACGACCTGGCCGACGGGCTCGGCGCCCGCTGGCTGCCCGTGGTCCCCGGGACCGACGCGGCGCTGCTGCTGGCGATGTGCCACGTCCTGCTCACCGACGGGACGTACGACCGGGAGTTCCTGGCCCGCTGCACCGCCGGGCACGAGGAGTTCCTGGCGTCCCTGGCCGGCCGGACGCCGCAGTGGGCCGCGGCGATCACCGGGATCGCGGCCGCCGACATCGTCGACCTGGCCCGGCGCGCCGTCCGCGGCCGGACGATGGTGACGGTCAGCTGGTCCGTCGCCCGCACCCGGTTCGGCGAGCAGCCCCTGTGGGCGGCCATCGCGCTCGCCGCGATGATCGGCCAGATCGGCCTGCCCGGCGGCGGTTTCGGCCACGGGTACGCCTCCACCGGCGGCGTCGGGAAACGCACCGGCGCCCACCCGCTGCCGACGTTCCCGCAGTTCGCCGACCCGCTGCGGGTCCGCATCCCCGTCGCCCGCATCGCCGACGCGCTGCTGCACCCGGGGGAGCCGTACGAGGTCGACGGCCGCCGCGAGGAGTACCCGCACCTGCGGCTCGTGCACTGGGCCGGCGGGAACCCCTTCCACCACCACCAGGACCTGTCCCGGTTGCAGCGCGCGTTCCGCGCCGCCGAGACCGTCGTCGTCCACGAACCGTTCTGGACCTCCACCGCCCGGCACGCCGACATCGTGTTCGCCGCCACCACCACCCTGGAGCGCGAGGACGTCGGCGCCGCCCGCTACGACGACCGGCTCATCGCGATGGGCCGCGTCCACGCCCCCCTCGGCGAGGCCCGCGACGACTACGCCACCCTGTCCGGCCTGGCCGCCCGGCTCGGGACCGGCGAGCGGTTCACCGAGGGCCGCACGGCCCGGGAGTGGGTCGAGCACCTCTACGAGCAGTGGCGGACCGGCCCGGCCGCCCGCGCCGGGATCGACGCCCCGCCGTACCCGGAGTTCGTCGCGGCCGGCGAGTTCGCGCTGCCCGCCGAACCGGCCCCCAAGGTGATGTTCGCGAGCTTCCGCGCCGACCCCGCCCGGTTCCCGCTGCGCACCCCCAGCGGCCGACTGGAGCTGCACTCGGCGACCGTCGCGGGGTTCGGCTACGACGACTGCCCCGGCCACCCCGTCTGGCTGCCCCCCGAGGAGGTCCCGGACGCCGCGTTCCCGCTGCACCTGGTCGCGAACAACCCCGCGACCCGCCTGCACAGCCAGCTCGACCACGGTGCGACGTCGCAGGCCGGGAAGGTCGCCGGCCGCGAACCGGTCCGCATGCACCCCGCCGACGCCGCCGACCGCGGCCTCGCCGACGGGCAGGTCGTCGTGCTGCGCAGCCGCCGCGGCAGCTGCCTGGGCGGGCTCGTCGTCTCCGACGCCGTCCGGCGCGGTGTCGTGCAGATGTCCACCGGCGCCTGGTTCGACCCCGTCGCCGGGGCCGCGGCCGGGGTCACCTGCGGGCACGGGAACGTGAACGTCCTCACCCGCGACGTCGGGTCCTCCCGGCTCGCGCAGGCCTGCACCGGGCAGCACGCCACCGTGCAGGTCGAGGCGTTCACCGGGGTCCCGCCGCGGGTCACCGTGTTCGACGCGCCCTGAAACCCCCTCGCCCGGCCGGCGCCGGGCCCGCCACGATCTGAGGGTGCTGCCCACCGACCTGCACCCGTTCGCCGCGCTGCGCGTCCTCGCGCCCCACCCCGACGGCGACGTCGAGCTGCGCACCGGCGACCTCGACGGCCTTGTCGCCCTCGCCGCGGTCGCCGCCCGCGGTGTCCACGCCGACGGCGAGCAGCCGTTCGCGCACCCCTGGACCGACTGCGACCCCGCCGAGCGCGCCCGCCGCACCCTGCGCTGGCACCTCGCCGGCTGGGGCGGCTGGACCCCGCAGGACTGGCGGCTCGACGTCGTCGTCCGCCGCGGCGGCGTCGTCGTGGGCACCCAGTCGCTGGAGGCCACCGGTTTCGGGGTGCTGCGCGAGGTCGTCACCGGCTCCTGGCTCGGGCTGGAGCACCAGGGCCGCGGGACGGGGACGCCGATGCGCGCCGCCGTCCTGCACCTGGCCTTCGCCGGGCTGGGCGCGGTGAGCGCGCGCAGCGAGGCGTACCTGGACAACCCCCGCTCGCTGGGGGTCTCGCGCCGGCTGGGGTACCGCGACGACGGGCGGCAGCGGACGGTCCGCGCCGGCCGCGCCGCCGTCCAGCAGCGGTTCCGCCTCGACGCCGCCGACTGGGCCGCGACCCCCCGCCCGCGGGTGCGGCTCGACGGCCTCGACGCGACCCGGCGGGCGCTCGCATAGCGCGCCC
This sequence comes from Kineococcus rugosus, assembly GCF_050871975.1. Lineage (NCBI taxonomy): Bacteria > Bacillati > Actinomycetota > Actinomycetes > Kineosporiales > Kineosporiaceae > Kineococcus > Kineococcus rugosus. Next base: position 52,242 of record NZ_JBJLSJ010000006.1, read on the forward strand.
GGAGCAGAACTTCAAGGATTCGCGTGTCGGATCGCCCGAACGTGTCGGCCCGCCGGGCGCGGTGGGGCATCATGGGGGTCCGAACACGGCGCGGCACCCGACGAGGGCGGTCGACGCCGCCGAGGCGCGGAGGTGCCGCAGGTGACCACCGAGGGATGGCCGGACGACAGGCTCACCTCATCCGACGTCCCGTCCCTCGTCCGTCACCACGCGGGACCGGCCGACGACCCGGATCGGTTCGAGCTGCTCGGGGAGGCCGACGGCGCCGACGAGGCGTGGCACGTCCTGGACCACCGGGCCGCCACCGGTGAGGCGCTGTTCACGCTCGCCGCCCTGCGCCCGGCCGCCGTTGCCGACCTCGAGGTCGTGCACGACGACGAGCAGGACGAGGCGCGCTCCCGCGAGCAGACCTGGCGCGAGCGCGCCGCCGGGCTGGCCCGCGTGCACCACCCCCGCCTCGCCGGGGTCGTCGCCACCTTCCGCGGGCCCGCCCCGCACCGCCCCGGGCAGGCCGGCACCGGACCGGAGTGGGACTACGCCGTCCTGGAGCAGGCCGCGGGGCGCTCGGTCGCCGACTGGCTGCGCGACGACCCCGGCGCCGACGTCGACGAGCGGTTCACCGTCCTGGCCACCGCCGCCAGCGTCCTGGCCGAGCTGCACCGCGGCTCCGAGGACGCGCCCCCGCTCGTGCACGGCGACATCACCCCCCGCTCGCTGCGGCTGGGCGGGTTCTGGCCCACCGACGGCGTCCGGCTCGCCGGGGCCAGCCTCGGCGGCCGCCGCGCCCAGGGCGTCTACACCGCCCCCGAGGTCCGGGCCGGGGCGCTGCCGTCCGCCGCCAGCGACGTCTTCGGGTTCGGCGCGACGTCGGTGTTCCTGCTCACCGGCATGCCCCCCGCGACCTCCCCGGACGGGGACGTCGACCCGTCCCTGGTGCGCCGCCAGCTCGGCGCGGCCGCCCTCACCGCACCCCACCCCGGGCTCGCGGACCTGCTGCTGCAGGCGCTGTCCCCGGACCCCGCCCAGCGCCCGGACCGGCTGCCCGCGTGGGTGAACGGGCTGCGCGCCTTCGTGGAGCCGCGCCCCTCGCTGGACCCGTACGACGACCTCGGCCACCGGGGGGCGACGGCGTTCGCCCCGGTGCCCGCCCACCGCAGCGCCCGGTCCCTGCCCAAGCGGCCGGTCGTCGTGGTCGTGGGGGCGCTGCTGCTGGCCACCGCGGGCACGGCCGTCGCCATCGCCGCCGTCCAGCAGGGCCGCCTCAAGGACGTGCCCAACCCGGTGGCGATCGTGCAGCCGCCGCAGGAGTCGACGCCGGTCCCGACGACGACGGTCCCGCAGCCGGCGACGACCGCGACGACACCGCGCGAGGAGACCACCGGCGCCGGGCAGGCGCCCTCGACGCGCCGCTCCCCGGGCGCCGGGCGGACCACCCCGGCCAGCCCGAGCGCGGTCCCGAGCAGCCCGGCGGCCGGCGAGCCGACGGGCCCGGCCGCGGGCGTCCCCGTCCCGGCCGGCACCGAGCAGGCGCCGCCCGCCCCCGTGGTGCCCCCGCCCGCCGTGCCGCCGGCCGAGACCCCGACGGCGACGGCGCCGCCGCCCGTCACCGGGCCCAGCACCCCGCCCCCCGCCCCGACGCCCACCCCGACGGCGCCGACGCCGACGCCCACCCCACCGGCCCCGACACCGCCGGCCCCGACGCCGAGCAGCCCTCCGCCGGTCGTCACCCCGCCCGTGGTCACGCTCCCGGGGCAGCCCCCGACGGGGGCACCGGCCCCGACGAGCACGGCCACGAGCACGGCCACGAGCACGGCCACGGCGACGAGCACCGCCACGAGCACGCCGACCCGTTCCTTCGACCCGTACGAGCCGCGGTCGGCGCCCACGGTCGTCGACGTCCCCGACGGCCCCTGACCCGCCCCGGGGCTCAGGCGGCCGAGCGCGTCCGGCCCCGCCCCTGCACCACGGCGCACACCGCGTACCCCGCGGCCAGCACCACCGCCACGGGCCCGAGCCGTCCGTCGTCGGGGACGAGGACGACGGCGGCCGCGCACGCCAGGCAGTACGTCACGTTGAACACCAGGTCGTAGGCGGTGAACACCCGCCCGCGGTAGGCGTCGTCGACGCTGCGCTGCACGACGGTGTCCACGCCGATCTTCGCGCCCTGGAACCCCAGCCCCAGCAGCCCGGCCGCGACCGCCAGCACCGGCTGCGACGTCGAGACGCCCACCAGCAGCTGCCCGGCGCCCGCGACCAGCAGGCACCCCGTGATCCACGGGTGCACCCGCCCGGGCCGCGCCCCCCACGGGGCCAGCACCGCCGCCAGCCCCGACCCGGCCGCGACCGCCGCCAGCAGCACCCCCAGCGCCGCCAGGCCCGCCGCCGGGTCCGCGGGGTCGGCCAGCACCTGCCGGCACAGCACCACCATCGCGACCGTCGTCAGCCCGAAGCACCAGCGGTGCCAGGCCACCAGGCCCAGGGCCGCCGCGGCGGGCACGCGCTCGCGCAGGTGCCGCACCCCGGCCGCCACGTCGCGGGCCGCCTCCCGCACGCCGCGCCGCGGCGCGCCCGTCCCCGGCGGCGGCCCCAGCAGCGGTCGCGGGAAGGTCAGCGCGACGGCCCCGGCCGCCGCGTACGCCAGGGCGGACACCACCAGCGCCCCGACCCCGGCGCCGGAACCGGTGCCCAGCCAGGCCGTCACCGCGACCGTGGCCGTCGCCCCCGCCCCGGCGGCCACCGTCCCCGACGTCGGGGTGATCGAGTTCGCGAGCACGAACCGCTCCGGGGCCACGACGTGCGGCAGCGCCGCCGACAGCCCCGCCAGCAGCGCGCGGTTCACCGACAGCACCGCCAGCGCCAGCACCCCGACCACCACGTCGGAGGCGCCCAGCCCCAGGGCCAGCGCCCCGGCCAGCGCCAGCGCCGCCCGCAGCAGGTTGCCGAACCCGAGCACGGACCGGCGCGGCCGGCGGTCCAGCAGCACCCCCGCCCACGGGCCCACGACCGTGAACGGCAGCAGCAGCACCGCGGAGGCGAACGCGACCGCCGCCGGGGTCGCCTGCCGCTCGGGGGAGAAGAAGAACAGCGACGCCAGGCCTGCCTGGAAGGCCCCGTCGGCCGCCTGCCCGGTCAGCCGGACGGCCATCAGCCGCAGGTACCGGCGGGTGCGGAGCAGGTCGCCCAGCTCGGGCAGGACGCCTCGGCGCAGCTCCCGGTCCAGCTCCTCGCGCGCCACGCTCGACACCGTAGCGACCGTGTGGAGGTGTGGTGCGGACCCGTCCGCGCCGCCGGGGACGGCGGGCCGCCCCCCGGCGGCTGCGCATACTGGACGGGGACCGGTGCCGCAGGACGCACCGGCGACTGCCGATGGAACGGCAGCACCGACGACTCCCCGATGCCGGAGGACCAGACCGCAGTGGCTTCGCGACGCCCCGCCCCCGTGCCGCCGAACCGGCCCCAGGCCCGACGCGGGCCGGCCCCCCGCGGTCGCGGCCCGGTCCGCCCGGCGCGCCGCCGCCCGCGCCGCCGCGCCGTCCTCGGCTGGCTGCTGGGCCTGGTCGCGGCGGGCTTCGTGCTGGCCGTGGGCGGGTTCGCCGCGGCCTACGCGCTGGTGAAGGTGCCGGACCCGAACGCGCTCGCCGACGCCCAGGTCAGCACCGTCTACTACGCCGACGGCACCACCGAGCTGGGGACGTTCGCGTCCCGCAACCGCGAGAACGTCACCCTCGACCAGGTCCCCGACCACGTGCAGAAGGCGATCCTCGCCGCCGAGGACCGCAGCTTCTACGAGAACCGCGGCGTCTCCCCGACCGGCATCGCGCGGGCGCTGTGGACGAACGTCACCGACGGCACCAGCCAGGGCGGGTCGACCCTGACCCAGCAGTACGTGAAGAACTACTACCTGACCGACGAGCAGTCGTACACGCGCAAGTTCAAGGAGTTCTTCATCTCCTTGAAGATCGACCAGCAGCAGACGAAGGACGAGACCCTCGTCAACTACCTCAACACCGTCTACTTCGGCCGCGGCGCGTACGGCATCCAGGCCGCCTCGCAGGCCTACTTCGGGGTGGACTCCTCCCAGCTGGACGTCTCCCAGGGCGCGCTGCTCGCGGCGCTGCTGAAGGGGCCCGGCAACTACGACCCCCGCAAGGGCGAGACGCAGGCCGCGAACGCGCGGTCCCGCGTCGACTACGTCCTGGACGGGATGGTCTCCCAGGGCTGGCTGACGGCCGCGGACCGGGCCGCGGCGGGCCTGCCCGAGACGATCGAGCCCAGCGGCAACGACAACCAGTGGGCCGGCACCAACGGGTACCTGCTGAAGACCGTCGAGGACGAGCTGACGGGGACCGTGGGGCTGAGCGAGGAGGACATCCAGCGCGGCGGCCTGAAGATCGTCACGACGTTCGACCCGAAGGCGCAGGCCGCGGCGGTGCAGGCCGTGCAGGACCAGCTGCCCTCGAAGCTGCCGGCGGGTTTCCACGTCGCGCTGTCGGCGATCGACCCGGCGACCGGCGGGGTGCGGGCGATGTACGGCGGGGCGGACTACCTCGCCACCCAGTGGAACGACGTCACGCAGGCCACCGCCCAGCCGGGGTCGACGTTCAAGCCGTTCGCGCTGGTCGCGGCGCTGGAGCAGGGGATCTCGCTGCGGACCACGTTCAACGGCGCCAACGGCCAGGAGGTCGACGGCAACCGGTTCCGCAACTTCGGCGACGAGAGCTTCGGCCGCATCGACCTCGTCACGGCGACCGAGCACTCGGTGAACACCGTCTACGCCCAGCTCAACGACCGCGTCACCCCCGCCGCGACCCGGGACGCGGCCGTCGCCGCCGGGTACCCGGAGGAGACTCCCGGCATCTCCGGTGACCAGTACATCTCGAACGTCCTGGGGACCTCCGCGCCGCACCCGATCGACGTGACCCAGGCGTACGCGACGTTCGCCGCGCAGGGCAAGCGCACCCAGTGGCACACCATCACCAGCATCGACGACTCCACCGGCACCCGGACCTACACCGCCTCGCCCACCGTCCAGCAGGCGTTCTCCAGCGACGTCGCGGCCGACACCACGTACGCCCTGGAGCAGGTCGTGAACTCCGGGACCGGGTCGTACGCCAAGCGGCTGAACCGGCCCGCGGCCGGCAAGACAGGCACGACGAACGACAACCTCGCCGCCTGGTTCGCGGGGTTCACCCCGGACCTGGCCGCGTCGGTGGCGCTGTTCCAGACCAGCGCCGACGGCACGAAGAACGTCTCCCTGGACCTCGGCGGCCGGGAGGTCACCGGCGGGTCGTACCCGGTGCGGATCTGGACGGCGTTCATGCGCGCCGCCCTCGACGGGACGCCGAAGTCGGACTTCCCCGACCGGGCGAACGTCGGCGGGACCCGCGGGTCCTCCGGCAGCGGCTCGACCTCCACGTCCACGTCGTCCTCGTCCACCTCGACCTCGACGGCCACCTCGACGGCGACGGACACCCCCACCGGCACCCCCACGGACACGCCCACCGACACCCCCACGGACACGCCCACCGGCACCCCGACGGACACCCCGACGGGCACGCCCACCGGACCGGCCACCCCGTCGTCGACGGCGGGTTCCTCGGCGGGCTCGACGGCCACCTCCACCCGCGGGTCCGCGGGCGGTGCCGCCGGCGGCGACCCGGACCTGCAGGACGCCGGGTCCGGCGAGGACGGCGCCGGGGCGGCGGCGGGCGCGGCGGCCACCGGGTAGGGGAAGCTGACGGGGTGAGCACGCAGACCCCGGACCCCGCGGACGTGCCGGCCCCCGCACCGTCGGTGCCGCCGACGAGGGTCGACCCCCTCGCCCGCGCCGGCAGCGAGGTCCTCGGCGGCCCGGCGGGCCGGCGCCTAGGCGGCGACGGCCCCTGGTGGGTGCGCGCGCTGCCCGTCTCGGTGCTGCTGGCCGCGGTGGCGTTCGCGGTCGGGGCGGTCACCAAGCACCACTGCCGGGCGCAGGGCTGGAACAGCCCCGACCAGTTCGTGCACGCCTGCTACTCCGACCTGCCGGTCGTCTACACGTCCTCGGGGCTGGCCTCCGGGCTCGGCCCGTACGCCGACGGCGTCTCCCTGGACCAGCCGCCCGTCACCGCCGTGCTGGCCTGGCTGGTGGCGCGGGTGGTGCCGCACGAGGTGACGGTCGCCGCCCAGCGCGCCTACTTCGACGTCGCGGCGGTGCTGCTGCTGCTGGCCGCGCTGACCGTCGTGGTGGCGGTGCGGGCGATGACGGGCCGCCGGCGCGGCTGGGACACCGTGCTGCTGGCCGTCAGCCCCGTCCTGGTGCTGACGAGCCTGCTGTCGTTCGACCTGGTCGCGGTGGCGCTGGCGACGGCGGGGCTGGCGTGCTGGGCCCGTCGCCGGCCCGTCGCCGCCGGGGTGCTGCTGGGGCTCGCGGTCGCGGCGCGCACGTACCCGGTGCTGCTGCTCGTCGCGATCGTGCTGCTGGCGGTGCGCTCGGGCCGGCGCCGCGCCGCGGGGGTGACGGTCGCGGTCGCGGCGGGCGCCTGGGCCGCGGTGAACGTGCCGTTCGCGCTGGCCGACGCCGACGCCTGGGCCGGGTTCGCCGGGGCCTTCCTCGCCCAGCGGGCCGGGTACGGGTCGCCGTGGGTGCTGCCGCAGCTGGTGCAGCAGGCCGTCGGCGCGAGCGGCGCCACCGGGCTGCCCGGGGGCGCCGTCGTGGTCCTGACCCTCGGGGCGTGGGTGGTGTGGACGCTGCTGGTGGCGGTGTTCGTGCTGTGGGCCCCGCGCCGGCCCCGGCTGGTGCAGGTCGCGTTCCTGCTGGTCGCGGGCTGCTGCGTGCTGGGCGCGGCCTTCCCGCCGCAGGCCTCGCTGTGGCTGCTGCCGCTGGCGGTGCTGGCGGTGCCCCGCTGGCGCGACCACCTCCTCTGGTGGGCGGCCGAGGCCGCCTACTTCGGGGCCGTGTGGGCGTTCATCGCGGGGCAGGCGAACACCGACCGGGCGCTGCCGCCGGAGCTGTACGCCCTCGTCCTGCTGGCCCGGCTGGCAGCGGTGGCCTGGCTGGTGGTGCAGGTGGTGCGCGACGTGCGGCACCCGGTCGACGACCCGGTCCGCGCGACCCGCGGCCTGGACGACCCCTCCGGAGGGGACTTCGACCGGGCCCCGGACGCCCTGGTCGTGCGGGTGGCGTGACGTCCCGGTCCCCCCGGGGGCGCGCGGGAGCGCCCGCTGTGGACGGCGGCCGGGCCGTGTCGGACCCGACCGGCACAGTGGACGTCGAAGGGCCGGTAGACTCGTGTGGTTCCCCGACCGTCCCGTGGCCCGGCCACGGGCGCGAGCGGGGGAGACACGCACCGAGACCCTCCTGCCACGGAGAGACCGTGGCCGCCTGAGACCGAAGGAGGTGGGGAATGAGCGCGCGTCAGTACGAGCTCATGGTGATCCTCGACGCGGAGCTGGAAGAGCGGACGGTCGCCCCGTCCCTCGAGCGCTTCCTCAACGTGGTTCGCCAGGGTGGTGGCGAGGTCGGCAAGGTCGACATCTGGGGCCGCCGCCGGCTCTCCTACGACATCAAGAAGAAGTCCGAGGGCATCTACGCCGTCGTCGAGCTCACCACCGAGCCGGCCGTGGCGCAGGAGCTCGACCGTCAGCTGAACCTCAACGAGAGCGTTCTGCGGACCAAGCTGCTGCGAGCCGAGGCTGCCTGATGGCGGGTGAGACCGTCATCACGCTGATCGGGAACCTCACGAACGACCCCGAGCTGCGCTTCACCCCCTCCGGGGCGGCGGTGGCCAACTTCACGGTCGCCTCGACCCCCCGCACGTTCGACCGCCAGTCGAACGAGTGGAAGGACGGCGAGACGCTGTTCATGCGCTGCGCGATCTGGCGCGAGGCGGCCGAGAACGTCGCCGAGTCCCTCACGCGCGGCAGCCGGGTCATCGTGACCGGGCGCCTGCAGTCGCGCACCTTCGACACGAAGGAGGGCGAGAAGCGCACCGTCATCGAGATGCAGGTCGACGAGGTCGGCCCGTCGCTGCGCTACGCCACCGCGAAGGTCAACAAGACCTCCCGCGGCGGTAGCGGTGGGGGCGGCGGCTTCGGCGGCGGCGGCGGTGGCGGGTTCTCCGGCGGCGGCAACGGCGGCGGCAACGCCGGCGGTGGCGGCGGCTGGGGCGGCGGCTCCGGCGGCGGCGCCCCGCAGCAGCAGGACGACCCCTGGGCCACCGGCCCGTCCGCCGGAGGTGGCTCCGGCGGCTGGGGTGGCGCGTCGAACGACGACCCGCCCTTCTAGTCGAAACACACCATTCCATCCCAGGTCTCGAAGCCTGGGCTCTCACGAGAGGGGAGCACCACGATGGCCAAGGTGCCCGTGCGCAAGCCCAAGAAGAAGCAGAACCCGCTGAAGGCCGCCAAGATCGAGGCGGTCGACTACAAGGACACGGCGCTCCTGCGCAAGTTCATCTCCGACCGCGGCAAGATCCGCGCGCGTCGGGTGACGGGCGTGTCCGTCCAGGAGCAGCGTCAGATCGCCAAGGCGATCAAGAACGCTCGCGAGATGGCGCTGCTGCCCTACAGCAGCTCCGCGCGCTGAGAAGGGGTCGCGAGATGAAGCTCATCCTCACCCACGAGGTCACCGGCCTCGGAACCCCCGGCGACGTCGTCGAGGTCAAGGACGGCTACGGCCGCAACTTCCTCCTCCCGCGCAACCTGGCCACCCCGTGGTCCAAGGGCGGGGAGAAGCAGATCGAGACGATCCGCAAGGCCCGCAAGGCCCGCGAGATCGCCTCCGTCGACGACGCCAAGGCCGTCAAGCAGTCGCTGGAGTCCCGCACGGTGGCCTTCGCCGCCCGCGCGGGCCGCGGTGGCCGCCTGTTCGGTGCCGTCACCCCGGCCGACGTCGCCCAGGCGGTCTCGGCCGCCGGTGGCCCGTCGATCGACAAGCGCAAGGTCGAGCTCCCGCAGCCGATCAAGACGACGGGGACCCACAAGGCCCTCGTCCGCCTGCACGCGGACGTCTCCGCGACGGTGACCATCGACGTCGTCGAGGCCACCGCCTGAGGCGGGTCCTGCCGCACGAACCGGAGGCCGGTCGCACCCACGGGTGCGGCCGGCCTCCGGCGTTCCGGGCCCCCGCCCCGTCAGCCCACCCCGTCAGCCCTCCCGTCAGCCCGCGGCGTCCGCCCGCAGCGGCGGGCACGTCCCGCCCGGGACGGTGAGCAGCTCGTAGTGCCAGACCTCGTTGGCGTACACCTGGCACAACCCGAACCGCGCCCCGTGCTCGGCCATCCAGTAGGCCGCGCCGGTGGGACCCACGTCCACGGCCTCGCCCCGCACGTGCCGGGACGCGTCGGGGGTGGCCACCCAGCGGGCGGCCTCCTCACGGCTGCCGTACCGCTGCACGGCGTCCCGCAGCAGCTCGGCCTGGTACTCCCGGCTGCGCCAGCCGCTCGTCACCAGCACCTCCACGCCGTCGGCCGCCGCCGCCGCGCCGGCCGCCCCCAGCGCCTCGCGCAGGGCCGGGTCCAGGCGGGCGACCGCGGGGTGACCGGTGTCGCCGACGGTCACCCGCGCGTCCCCCACGCGGCCGTCGTCCGGGGCCCCACCACCGTGCAGGACCGCGACGGCGACCCCCGCGGCGAGCAGTCCGGCCGGCAGCGCCCACAGCGCCCGGGTCACCGGGCGCACCGGGGGACGGGGAAGGGTCTTCTCGCTGAGCACGCGGCCCAGTGCACCGGCCCGGGGTTTCCGCGGGCGTCTGCGTTTCCGCAGACACCGACGAAACACCCGCCCCCGTACGGTGGGGGAGTGCGCGTGCTGGTCGTGGAGGACGAGACGTACCTCGCGGAGGCCCTCCGCGACGGGCTGCGGCTGGAGGCCATCGCGGCCGACCTCGCCGGCGACGGCGGCCACGCGCTGGAACTGCTCGCCCGCAACGCCTACGACGTCGTCGTCCTCGACCGGGACCTGCCCGTCCTGCCCGGCGACGAGGTCGCCCGCCGGATCGCCGCCGCGGGCACCGGACCCCGCGTCCTCATGCTCACCGCGGCCGACCGCCTCGACGACAAGGTCAGCGGGTTCGAGGTGGGCGCCGACGACTACCTCGTGAAGCCGTTCGCGATGCGCGAGCTCGTCGTCCGGTTGCGGGCGCTGGCCCGGCGCTCGCAGGAGGGCCGGCCGCCGGTGCTGGAGGGCCACGGCGTGCGGCTGGACCCGTTCCGGCGCGAGGTGTCCCGCGAGGGCCGCCACGTGGCCCTGACCCGCAAGCAGTTCGCCGTGCTGGAGGTGCTCATGGGCGCCGGTGGCGGGGTGGTCAGCGCCGAGACCCTGCTGGAACGGGTGTGGGACGAGCACGCCGACCCCTTCACCAACGCGGTGCGGATCACGATGTCCACCCTGCGCAAGCGCCTGGGGGAACCCGCCGTGCTGCACACCGTCCCCGGCGTCGGCTACCGGTTCGGGGACGCGGGGCCCACCCCGTGACGCCGCGCCGGCCCGGCCTGAGCATCCGCGTGAAACTCACCCTGAGCTACGCCGGGTTCCTCGTCGTCGCGGGGCTGGTCACCGGGCTGGTCGGGCTGGTGGTGCTGCGGTACGTCCCCGACACCCACCTCCAGGTCACCCGCGGCGGCGGTTTCGCACCCAGCCGGTCGGACCTGCTGGCCGCGGCCGCACCGCTGTTCGCCGCCGGCCTGGGGGTGCTGGCCCTGGTCGGCCTGCTCGGCGGGTGGGTCCTGGCGGGCCGGGTCCTGCGACCGCTGGAGCAGATCTCCCGGGCGGTGCGGCGGGCGGGGGAGGGGTCGCTGTCGCACCGCGTCGCGCTGCCCGGGCGCCGGGACGAGCTGCGCGACCTGGCCGACGGCCTGGACGACGTGCTGGACCGGCTGGAGCGGGCGTTCGGGGAGCAGCGCCGGTTCACGGCCAACGCCTCGCACGAGCTGCGGACCCCGGTGGCGACCGTGCGCGCGATGCTGGAGGTGGCGCGGGCCGACCCCGGCGGCCGGGACGTCGAGGCCCTGCTGGCCCGCCTGGCCGAGGTCAACGACCGCCAGGCCGCCACCCTGGAGGCGGTGCTGCAGCTCGCCCACGCCGAACGGGCCCTGGAGCGGACCGTGCCCTGCGACCTGGTCGAACTGCTCGAGGACGCCCTCGGGGAGCTCCCGGCCGACGCCGTCGTCGACCTCGACGTGCCCGCGACGCCCGTCCTGGTGCCGGGGGACCCCGTGCTGCTGGAGCACCTCGTGGGCAACCTCGTGCGCAACGCGGGCCTGCACGGCTGGGGCGACGAGGTCCGCGCCGGGGTGCGGCGCGAGGGCCCCCGCGCCGTGCTGGAGATCTCCAACGCCGGTCCCGAGCTGGACCCGGACTCGGTGGCCGCGCTCGCCGAACCCTTCGTCCGCGGTGCCGGGCGCAGCCGCGGCGCCGGGGGCAGCGGCCTGGGCCTGGCGATCGTGGGGTCGGTGGCCCGCACCCACTCCGGCACCGTGCGGCTGACCCCGCGGGCGGGCGGCGGGCTGACCGTCCGGGTCGTCCTCCCCGCCGCGCCGCCGCCGAGTTAGGTTAGGGTGACCTGTCCTCGTCGTCAGCGGAAGGTCCGTCGTGCCGTTCTCCCGTCGTCAGCTGGTCCTGGGGGCCGTCGGCGCCCTCGCCACCACCTCGGCCTGCAGCGGCGGCGCCGAACCCGGGGCCGCGCCGGGCACCGGGCCGGGCGGCGGGTCGGCCCCCGCGCCGCAGCGCGTGGTCGCGCTGGGCTGGGGGGACGCCGAGACCGCGCTGGCCCTGGGGGTCCAGCCCGTCGGAGCCTCGGACTGGCTGGCGTTCGGCGGGGAGGGCGTCGGCCCGTGGGCCGCGGGCCTGTACGACGCGCCGCCGCAGCTCATCGGCACCCTCGAACCGTCCTACGAGGCGATCGCCGCGCTGGAACCCGACCTCATCCTCGACGTGAAGAGCTCCGGGGACCGCGAGCGGTACGACACGCTGTCCGGCATCGCGACCACGGTCGGCGTCCCGGCCGGGTCGGAGAACTACCTGACCTCCCAGCAGGACCAGGTGACCGTCATCGCCGAGGCGCTCGGCCGGGCCGAGGAGGGGCAGCGGCTGCTCGCCGGGATCGACGAGGCGTTCGCCGCCGCGGCCGCCGCGCACCCGCAGTGGGAGGGCGCGACGTTCACCGCCGCCTCCCGCACCACCCGGGGCTGGGGCGCCTACGTCGCCGGCAGCGAGCGGGTGCGGTTCGCCGAGCGGCTGGGGTTCGTGCAGAACCCGGCCGTCGCCGCGCTCCCGGTCGGCGAGACCGGTTTCAGCGTCCAGATCTCCGCCGAGCAGCTCGAGGTGGTCGACGCCGACGTCGTGGTGGTCTTCCCCATCGGCGTCCCGGAGCAGGAGGTCCTGGCCGACCCGGTCCTGGCCTCGGTGCCCGCCGCCGCGGCCGGCCGCCTGCTCGTGTTCGAGCGCGACCTGGCCGCGGCCTACTCCCTCAGCTCCGTGCTGTCGACGCGGTGGGCGCTGGACCGGGTCGTCACCCGGCTGGAGGGGCTCGGCGACCTGCCCTGACGCTCAGGGCCGGGTGCGGGCGAAGATCGTCGAGACGGCCCCCATCACCGCGTCCGCGCCGGCCTGGTCGACGGGCAGGGAGGTGACCGCCACGGTGACCGCCCGCCCGTCGTCGGTGGCCCACCCCCGCGTCTCGCACCCGAAGATGTCCCCGCCGTGCCCCCACCCCTGGCCGCCGCCGGGGAGCGGGAAGCTCATGAGGCCCAGGCCGTACCCGGCGCCGGGGAACTCCTCGGCGGGCACCGTGGTGCGCATCTGGTCCAGCAGCGCGGCGTCGAGCAGGTCGCCGCGCAGCAGGGCCACCGCGAACCGGTTGAGGTCGCTGGGGGAGGCGATCACCGCACCGGCCGCCCACGCCGTGGACGGGTCGAACTCGGTGAACTCCGTGCGGTTCCCGGCGGCGTCGACGAGGTACCCCTCGGGGTGCTCGCCGCGGTAACCGAGTTCACCGACCGCGGGGACGTACGTGTGCTGCAACCCCAGCGGGTCGATGACGCGGCGGTGGACCTCCTCCGACCACGGGCGGCCGGTGACCGCCTGCAGCAGCAGCCCCGCGACGGTGTAGTTCGTGTTCGAGTAGGACCACTTCGCGCCCGGCGCGAACTCCGCCGGCATCGCCAGCGCGTCGTCGAGCAGGTCGCGCGGGTCGGCGTAGCGGTAGCGGAACGCGGCGGGGTCGTCGGCCCACCGCGCCGTGTAGTTCGGCAGGCCGCTGGTGTGCTGCAGGACCTGCCGGACGGAGATCTGCCGCCCGTCGATCCCGTCGCCGCGCAACAGGTTCGGCAGGTGCTCCTCGACCTCGCCGTCGAGGTCAACCCTGCCCTCGCCGACGAGCTGCAGCAGCGCGACGGCCGTGAACGTCTTGGTGTTGCTGCCGATCCGCACCTCCCCGTCCACGGGGACGCGTTCCCCGGCGACGTAGTTGCGGACCGTCCCGTCGGCGTCGCGCAGCGAGGCCAGCGCCCCGGGGAAACCCCGGGCGACCAGCGCGTCCAGCGCGCCGGACACCTCGTCGCGGGGCTGGGCGGCGGCGGTGCTCACGACACCGCTCGAGACGGTCCCGGCGGCGGCCAGCCCGGCGAGGCCGGCCAGCGCGGTGCGGCGGGTGGGGGTCGAGGTGGGCACGGGGTTTCTCCTCCACGGGTTGCCTGCGGTGTGCTCCGACCCTCCCGCGGGCGCGCCGCGACCACGAGGGAGCGACCCCGCCGGACCGGGGTGGGGTTCCCCCCACCCTCAGCGCAGGCTCGCCCCGGTCACCACCCAGGCGTCGTCGCGCTCGCGGCGGACCAGCGTCACCAGCCGCGCCAGGGTGTAGACCCCGGCGAAGGCGATCCACAGCCACACCAGCCCGGCGATCCCGGACGGCGCGAACCACAGCACCGCCAGGGCGGCCGGCGCGTAGCAGAGCAGCGTCACGACCCCGGCCCGGGCCAGGTAGCGCCCGTCGCCGGCGCCGATGAGGACGCCGTCGAGGACGAACACCCAGCCCGCGGCGGGCAGGCACACCGCGAGCACCACCAGCGCCGCCGTCAGGTGGGCGCGCACGTCGGCGCCGGGGGCGAAGAACCCCGCGATCAGCGGGCTGCCGAACCCGATGAGCAGCCCGAGCACGACCCCGACCCCCACGCCCCACTGCGCCATGCGGCGGACCGTGACGCGCACCCCGCCGACGTCCCCGGCGCCCAGGGACCGCCCGACGAGGGCCTGCGCGGCGATGGCCAGGGCGTCCAGCGCCAGCGCGGTCGTCGTCCAGACGGTGTTCGCGACCTGGTGCGCGGCGATGCCCGCGTCGCCCTGGGCGGCGGCGACGTACGTCGTGAGCAGCGCCGCGACGCGCAGGGTGACGGTCCGCACGAGCAGCGGCACCCCGTCGAGGGCGTTGCGCAGGACCCCGAGGGGGTGGGGGCGCACGCGGGCGCCGGTCCGCAGCACCCCGCGTGCGACGACGACGGCCAGGACGAGCGCCATGAGCAGCTGCGTGGCGGCCGTCCCGACGGCCGACCCGGCGATGCCCCAGCCGGCGCCGTGCACGAGGACGACGTTCAGCACGGCGTTCAGGACGGCCCCGCCGGCCGCCACGACCAGCGGGGTCCGGGTGTCCTGCAGCCCGCGCAGGACCCCCGTGGCGGCCAGCACGACGAGCATCCCGGGCAGCCCCGGCAGGCTCCAGCGCAGGTAGGTCAGCGCGTGCGGGCGGGCGGCGTCGCTGACCCCGAGCAGGTCCACGAGCGGTCCGGCGGCGGCCCACGTCCCGGCGGCCACGAGGACGCCGAGGCCCAGGGCCAGCCACATCCCGTCGACGCCCTGGCTCAGCGCCCCCCGCAGGTCCCCGGCGCCGACGCGGCGGGCGACGGCCGCGGTGGTGCCGTAGGCGAGGAAGACGAAGACGCTGACGGCGGTCGTCAGGACGGCCCCGGCGATCCCCAGACCGGCCAGGGGGAGGGTGCCCAGCCGGCCGACGATGGCGGAGTCGGCGAGGAGGAACAGCGGCTCGGCGACCAGGGCGCCCAGGGCCGGGACGGCCAACCGGAGGATCTCGGCATCACGCGGGGTGACCTTGAGTGCGCTCGACAGAGCGTTACCAAACCGCAACAGGACCGGCTTCCTCTCATCCGAACGGGTCTTTTCGTCTCCACACCTGGTGGACAACCTGTGGGTAGACATCGTCGCAGGTCAGGGGCGTGGACCGGGTCCGCCGGGGCCGGTCCGGGTCCCGATCCACCGGGTTGTCCCCAGCCTTGTCCACCCCCTGTGCACAACGGTCCCCACCTCATCCACAGGCTGTCCACCGGCCTGTGCACAGGGCGGTTTGACCTGCCCCTCGGTCGTCGGACAGTGTGCCCGCAGGACGTGTCGGAGCCGTCCTCTAGACCTGGGTCGAGGGATCGTCACGGGGGCGACTCCGGGGGGAAGAGGGGCAGTTCACCAGTGACCACCTACGACGAGCCCCCGGCCGACTTCGGACCCCCCGACGACGGCGACCGCTTCCCCGGCGGCGGCGGGGGTGGCGGCGGTCGCGGCGGCAAGCGCGGCCGCGGCGGGGACCGCGGCGGCGACCGCGGCGAGCCCCCGTCCTTCGACCGGATGCCGCCGCAGGACATCGCCGCCGAGCAGGGCGTCCTCGGCGGCATGATGCTGTCCAAGGACGCGATCGCCGACGTCGTCGAGGTCATCAAGAGCCAGGACTTCTACCGCCCGGCCCACGAGCTGATCTACGACGCGATCCTCGACCTGTACTCCCGCGGCGAACCGGCCGACCCCGTCACCGTCTCCGCCGAGCTGACCAACAAGGGCGAGCTCAGCCGCGTCGGCGGCACCCCCTACCTGCACGACCTCATCTCCACCGTCCCCACCGCCGCCAACGCCGCCTTCTACGCCCGCATCGTCGGCGAGCGCGCCGTCCTGCGCCGCCTCGTCGAGGCCGGCACCCGCATCGTGCAGATGGGCTACGGCGCCGACGGCATGGACGTCGAGGCGGTCGTCAACAGCGCCCAGGCCGAGATGTACGCCGTCACCGAGAAGCGCACCAAGGAGGACTACGCCGTCCTCGGCGACGTCATCGAGGGCACCATCGACGAGATCGAGGCCAGCTCCCACCGCGGCGAGGGCATGGTCGGCGTCCCCACCGGCTTCGCCGACCTCGACAGCCTCACCAACGGCCTGCACCCCGGGCAGATGATCGTCATCGCCGCCCGCCCGGCGGTCGGGAAGGCGCTCGCCCTCGACACCCCGCTGCCCACCCCCACGGGCTGGACGACGATGGGCGAGGTCGCCGTCGGTGACGAGCTGATCGGCGCCGACGGCGAGCCGACCCGCGTCGTCGCCGCCACCGAGGTCATGCACGGCCGCCCCTGCTACGAGGTGCGCTTCTCCGACGGCAGCGCGATCGTCGCCGACGCCCAGCACCAGTGGGCCGTCGACCGCGACGGCCGTCCGCAGGTCGTCACCACCGAGGACCTCCTGACCGCTTCCTCCGCCGGGAACTCCCCGCTGATCGCGCCGGTCCTCGGCCGGGGGGAGTTCCACGAGGTCCGCGAGGTGCGCCCGGTCGACTCCGTCCCGGTCCGCTGCGTCGAGGTCTCCAGCGAGGACCACCTCTACCTCGCCGGGCCCTCGCGCGTCCCCACCCACAACTCCACCCTCGGGCTCGACATCGCCCGCGCCGCCTCCATCAAGCACGGCCTCGCGTCGGTCATCTTCTCCCTGGAGATGGGCCGCAACGAGATCGCGATGCGCCTGCTGTCCGCCGAGGCGCGCGTCCCGCTGCAGAAGATGCGCAAGGGCACCATGGACGACGCCGACTGGACCCGCTTCGCGCGGACCATGGGGTCCATCAACGAGGCGCCCCTCTACATCGACGACTCGCCGAACATGTCGCTCATGGAGATCCGCTCCAAGTGCCGGCGCCTGAAGCAGCGCGCCGACCTCAAGCTCGTCATCGTCGACTACCTCCAGCTCATGACGTCCGGCAAGCGCGTCGAGAGCCGCCAGCAGGAGGTCTCGGAGTTCTCCCGCGCGCTGAAGCTGCTGGCGAAGGAGATCGAGGTCCCCGTCATCGCGCTGTCGCAGCTGAACCGCGGTCCGGAGCAGCGCACCGACAAGCGGCCGATGGTCTCGGACCTGCGCGAGTCCGGGTGCCTCACCGGCGAGACCCGCGTGCTGCGGGCCGACACCGGCGCGGAGACCACCCTGCAGGAACTGCTCGACCAGCAGGCCCGCGACGTCCCCGTGTGGGCCCTGGACGAGTCCCTGCGCTACGTCCGCCGCCACCTCACCCACGTCTTCCCCACCGGGCGCAAACCCGTGTTCCGCCTCCGGACGGCGTCCGGCAAGGAGGTCCGCGCCACGGGCAACCACCCGTTCCTCACCCTCGACGGCTGGAAGCCCCTCGACGCGCTGCGCTCCGGGCAGCAGGTCGCCGTCCCGCGCCACGTCCCGGCGCCCGAACGCCTCACCGCGTGCGACGACGACCGGGTCGTCTCGCTGGCGCGGGCGCTCGCGGACGGGGCAGCGTCCGGCGCGTCGGTGCCCCTGGAGGTGCCCGGGCTGCCCAAGCGGCAGGTCGCGCTGTTCCTGTCCCACCTGTGGGCCGGGCTCGGTGCCGTCGCACCCGCGGACGGTGCGGTGCGGCTCGGGCCGGCGCCCCGTCGCCTCCTCGACGACGCCGCCCGGTTGCTGCTGCGGTTCGGGATCACCGTCGCCGTGCGCCCCGAGGACGGCGCGGACGGCGCCACCTTGGAGATCACCGGCCGTGACGACATCCGCCGCTTCCTGCGGGAGGTCGGTGTCCACGGTCGGTTCGGTGCCGAGTCCGAGGCCCTGGCGGCCGAGGTGGCAGGGCGTGGCCGTGAGGCCCTCGCCGACCCCGTCCGGCTCGCCGACGAGCTGCGGGGTTCCTTCACCGCCCACGCCGGCGGCGGCCTGGCCACCGTCGTCGAAGTCCTGCGCGACGCCGACCTCGACGTGCACGCCGTCAACGACGTCCTGTGGGACGAGGTCGTCGCCATCGAGCCCGACGGCGAGGAGCAGGTGTACGACGCGACGGTCGTCGGTGGCCACAACTTCGTCGCCAACGGCATCGCCGTCCACAACTCCATCGAACAGGACGCCGACATGGTGATCCTGCTGCACCGCGAGGACATGTACGAGAAGGAGTCCCCCCGCGCGGGGGAGGCGGACTTCATCGTCGCCAAGCACCGCAACGGCCCGACCGACACCATCACCGTCGCGTTCCAGGGGCACTACTCGCGGTTCGTGGACATGGCGACCTGAGGTCCGGCCACCAGCACGTGCCCGGTCTCGGCGTCCCAGTCGCCGGGGTCGCCGTCGAGGGTGGTGGTCTCCACTCGCACGCACAGGCCGTGGCGGGTGGCGAGCTCGACGGCGGGCCCGGTCTGGTCCTCGTCGAGCTCGACGAACACCCGCCCGCGCGGGGACAGCCAGGTCCCGGCCGCGGCGAGGACGCGGCGCAGCACCGCGAGCCCGTCGGCGCCGCCGTCGAGGGTGGAGCGGTCCTCGTGCTCGCGCATCTCCACGGGCAGGTGCGCGATCCGCCCGCTCGGGACGTAGGGGACGTTCGCGACCACGACGTCGAGGCGCCCGCGCAGCTGCGGGGGCAGGGCGGTGAACAGGTCGCCCTCGTGGACGTGGGCGCCGGGCAGGTTGCGGCGGGCGCAGGCCACCGCGGCGGGGTCGAGGTCGGCGGCGTGCACGGTCAGCCCCGGCACCCGGTCGCTCAGCGCGCCGATCAGCGCCCCGGTCCCGCAGCACAGGTCCAGGGCCACGTCGCCGGGCCGGGCGTGGGCGGCGGCGACGTCGACGAGGAACCCGCTGCGGTGCCGGGGGACGAACACGCCCGGGGCGATCGCGTAGCGGCGACCGCCGAACCCCGCCCAGCCCAGGACGTCCTCGAGCCGCTCCCCGGCGGTGCGCCGGGCCACGAGCGCCTCGAGGTCCCCGCCGGCGGCGCGCAGCAGACCGGCCTCACGCTCGGCGAAGACGCAGCCCGCGGCCCGCAGCCGGTCGACCAGATCCACGCGGGGGAGTCTGGCAGCCCCCGTCCGGCCCACCCCGGGCCCCGGGCCCGGAACATCCCGGGCACCGCCGGGGTTGGCCCCTGACGGAAGCTCCGCCTCGGAAAGGTCACCTCATGTCGCTCGTGCTCTCGGTCCTCGACCTCGCCCCGATCGCCCCGGGGCAGTCGGCGGGCGACAGCATCGCCGCGAGCGTCGCCCTGGCCCGGGCGGCGGAGGAGCACGGCTACCGGCGCGTCTGGTACGCCGAGCACCACAACATGCCGCACATCGCGTCCTCGGCCCCGGCGGTGCTCATCGCGCACGTCGGCGCGCACACGAGTTCCATCCGCCTCGGGGCGGGGGGCGTCATGCTGCCCAACCACTCCCCGCTGTCCATCGCCGAGCAGTTCGGCACGCTGGAGGCGATGTACCCCGGCCGCATCGACCTGGGCCTGGGCCGCGCGCCCGGTTCGGACGAGGCGACGACGTTCGCGCTGCGGCGGGACCCGTCGCAGTCGGCGCAGTTCCCGGAGGACGTCGCCGAGCTGCGCGACTACCTGGCCGGGCGCTCGCGCGTCCCCGGGGTGCAGGCCACTCCCGGTGGGGGGGCGAACGTCCCGCTGTACGTCCTGGGTTCCTCGACGTTCGGAGCGCACCTGGCGGCTCGTCTGGGGTTGCCGTACGCGTTCGCGTCGCACTTCGCCCCGCAGCAGCTGCGCGCGGCGGTCGTGTCGTACCGCAACGAGTTCCGGCCCTCGGCGCAGCTCGCCGAGCCGTACGTCATCGCGGGCGTGAACGTCGTCGCGGCCGACACCACCGAGCAGGCGCGGGAATCCTTCACGCAGGTTCAGCGGCGTTTCGCGACGTCGTTGTTCGGTCGTGGCCGGACGTTCACCGAGGCGGAGGTCGACATCCTCATGGAAACCGCCGCGGGCCAGCACGTGCAGCAGATGCAGCACTACTCGGCCGTGGGGACGCCCGGGGAGGTCCGTTCCTACCTGGAGGAGTTCCAGCGCGAGGCCGGGGCGGACGAGCTGATCGTCGCCCACCAGGCGCTGTCGACGGACGCGCGCCTGCGGTCGGTGCGGTTGCTCGCCGAGGCGGTCGAGTCCCTCAGTGCTTCTGCGGCAGCGGGATCGCGTTGACCTGACGCGCGGGTCCGAGGCGGGCCTGCACGCGCGCGACCGCGGCCCGCAGGAAGGGTTCGCGTTCGCGGCGGGCCCGCCGTTCGGCCTCAGGGGCTTCGCGGTGGCGGGCGTGGGCGTCCTGCAGGCGTTCGGCGAGGGACACCCGACGCCCGTCCGGGGTCGTCGTCATGTCGCAGTACAGGACGGCGTCGGCGAGGGCGCCGCCCTCGTCGGGGTAGGCGTCCAGGTGGTCCTCCAGGCCGAGGGCCCGGGCCATGAAACGGGATCCGCTGTGGTGGGCGACGAGGCCCACCAGGCGGGGCGGCCACCCCAGGGTTTCGAGGTGCCGGGCGCCGTCGAGGGGGTGGAAACCGGAACGGCGCAGCTGCGGTGCGTACCCGATGTCGTGCAGGGCGACGGCGACCACGAGCAGTTCGCGGTCCGGGGCGGGCACGGTGTGGGCGATCGACTCGGCGGTGCGGGCGGCGACCGTGGAGTGGGCCAGCCGGTCGCCGACGCCGTCGAGGAGTTCACGGGCCAGTTCCAGGGCCGCGTCGACGTCGGTGCCCGTGCTCACGTTGCTCATCCTGACTCCCCGCTGGTGGAGACGCCGTCGTCGCCTGCGATCCGCGTGCAACGATGTCACGGCGCGCAGGGCCGTGCAACAAGTGGTCCCCGGTCCCCGGGGGACCCTCCCGGTCCTTGACGGGGTCTGCGCGTTTCCCGCACATTGCTTCTAGAACTCCCGCGGGTTCCCGCGACCGCGTGCCGCCGTCCGTCGACCGACTGGAGAACGCCGTGCTGCGAGGGATGACCACCGTGGCCCTGCTGGCGGAGGACTTCGAGGGGGCCAAGCGCTGGTACGCCGAACTCCTCGGGATCGCGCCCTACTTCGAGCAGCCCTGGTACGCGGAGTTCCGCGTCGGTGACCACCAGCAGGAGCTGGGGATCCTGAACGCGCGGTACGCCGGTCAGCTCGGCGGGGTGCCGGCCACCGACCCTCCCGGCGGGGTCGTCCTGTACTGGCACGTGGACGACCTGGACGCTGCCCTCGCCCGGGTGCAGGAGATGGGCGCGACGCTGTTCCAGCCGCCGCGGCAGTTCGGCGAGGGGTTCACCGGGGCCTGCGTCGTCGACCCCTTCGGCAACCTCCTGGGCCTGATGCGCAACGCGCACTACCTGGAGGTCCTCGCGGCGGGACGGGGTCGCACGGGATCTTGACAGCGGTCGCGGCCGCTGCCGATGCTCGTCGTCCACGCTCGACGAGGAGTTCCACGTGCACGCTGCCTTCCTGCCCGGCAACCGCGAGGTCGACCTGCGCGAGGTCGACGACCCGCACCCCGGACCGGGGCAGGTCGTCGTCGCCGTGCGGGCCTCCACGATCTGCGGGTCGGACCTGCGGGCCATCTACCGCGAGCACCTCGGGGAGGGGCCGGAGGCGTACCAGGGGGTCGTCGGGGGCCACGAGCCCGCGGGCCGGGTCGTCGCGGTGGGCGAGGGCGTCGGCCGGATCGGGGTCGGTGACCGGGTCGTCGTCTACCACATCAGCGGCTGCGGGCAGTGCGACGACTGCCGCCGCGGGTACCAGATCAGCTGCACGGGGCCCGGCCGCGCCGCGTACGGGTGGCAGCGCGACGGCGGTCACGCGGACCTGCTGCTCGCCGAGGAGCGCGACCTGCTGGTGCTGCCCGACGAGCTGACCTTCCTCGACGGCGCCTGCGTCGCGTGCGGCTTCGGGACGGCCTACGAGGCGTTGTGCCGGCTCGCGGTCAGCGGCCGGGACCGCGTGCTCGTCACGGGCCTGGGCCCGGTGGGCCTGGCCGCCGGCCTGCTGGCGCGGCGGATGGGGGCGGTGGAGGTCGTCGGGACCGACCCCAGCCCGCAGCGCCGGGCGCTGGCCGTGGAGCTGGGGGCCGTGGACCACGCGGTCGCCGGGACCGACGAGGAGCTGGGCGCGCTGCTGGGGGACGGGGCGGAGGCCGCGGTCGACTGCTCGGGCAGCGGGGCCGGTCAGCTGACCGCCCTGCGGCACACCCGCCGCTGGGGGCGCGTCGCGCTCGTCGGGGAGGGGGGCCGGCTGTCCGTCGACGTCAGCGAGGTGATCATCCACCGGCAGCTGACGATCCACGGGTCCTGGGTGTCCTCGACCGTGCGGATGGCCGAGCTGCTGGCGAACCTGGCCCGCTGGGGGCTGCACCCGGAGGTGGTGGTCACCCACGCGTTCGGGCTGGACCGGGCCGGGGAGGCGTACGCCGTGGCCGACTCCGGGGCCGGCGGCAAGGTCGGGATCGTCTGGCCGGACTGACCCGGGCCGGGGGTGGGGCCTCGGGCATGATGGCCGGACACACCGGTGCCAGCAGCCAGGAGCATCCCCATGAGCAGTCTGCCCACCACCCCGGACCGCAACCTCGCGCTCGAACTGGTCCGCGCGACCGAGGCCGCGGCGATCCGCGCCACCCCGTACATCGGGCGCGGTGACAAGAACGCCGCCGACGGCGCGGCCGTCGACGCGATGCGCGAGTTCCTCGGCACCGTGGACTTCGCGGGCGTCATCGTCATCGGCGAGGGGGAGAAGGACGAGGCCCCCATGCTCTTCAACGGCGAGCAGGTCGGCACCGGCCGCGGCCCCGCGTGCGACATCGCGGTCGACCCCATCGACGGGACGTCGCTGACGGCGCTGGGCCGCCGGAACGCGATCTCGATGATCGCCGCCGCCGACCGGGGGGCGATGCTGGACGCCCACACCGTCTTCTACATGGAGAAGATCGTCACCGGCCCCGAGGGCGTCGGCGTCGTGGACCTGCGCCAGCCCATCGGGGAGAACGTGCGGGCGCTGGCGAAGGCCAAGGGCAAGGACGTCTCCGAGATCCAGGTCGGCGTCCTGGACCGTCCCCGCCACGAGCAGCTCATCGCCGACATCCGCGCCGCCGGCGCGGGCACCCGGCTGCTGCTCGACGGCGACGTCATGGGCGGGATCGGCGCGGCGTCGTACGAGGCGCGGCTGGACATGTGCGTGGGGACCGGCGGCAGCCCCGAGGGCGTCGCGACGGCGTGCGCGATCAAGGCCCTGGGCGGGCTGATCCAGGCCCGGCTGGCGCCGAAGACCGACGAGGAGAAGCAGCACGGCCTGGACGCCGGGCTGAAGTTCGACCACGTCTACACCGCCGACGAGCTCGTCAAGGGCGACAACACGTTCTTCGTCGCCACCGGCGTCACCGACGGGGACCTCGTCCAGGGGGTGCGCCGCAAGGGCCCGATCATCCGCACCGAGTCGATCGCGCTGCGCGCGCGGTCCGGGACGATCCGGTACGTCCGGGCCGACCACCTCGTGGAGAAGTGGCTCTGAGGACCCCCCGCGCGGGCCTCGGCCCGCGTCCTGGCCCCGCCGGGGTCAGCGGCGGATGCTGGCCGTGAGGGTGAACTTCGGGGTGCGGGCGAGCTGCCGCGTCGGCCCGACGACCCGGTCCAGCTCGCGCCGGTAGGTCAGGTGGGAGTTCCACACCGCCACGAGGGTCCCGCCGGGGCGCAGCACCCGGGCCGCGGCGCGGAACAGCTTCGAGGCGATCGCGGTGTGGACCGTCCCGCCCACGTGGAACGGCGGGTTCAGCAGCACCAGGTCCGCGCCGCCGTCGGGCAGCCGGGACCCGGCGTCGTCGCGGGTCACCTCGACCCGGTCGGCCAGGCCGTTCGCCGCCGCGGTGAGCCGGGCGCTGGCCACGGCGTCGGCGGACTGGTCGGTGGCGACGACCCGGGCCCGCGGGAACCGGCGGGCCGCGGCGACCGCCAGCAGCCCCGTCCCGCAGCCGAGGTCGACGACGGTGCCGGGGGAGCCGACCGCGCCGGCCACCTCGTCGAGGTGGTCGAGCAGGACGCGGGTGCCGATGTCGGTGCCCGTCCCGGCGAACGCCCCGCCGACGGCGCACACCCACGTCCCGGTGTCCTCGTGCCGGGCCCGGCGGGGTTCGCCGGGGCCGACGCCCGGCCGGGGCCGCGTCGCCGTCAGCACGCGCGCCTTCTGCCGCCCCAGCCCGGCCCGCACGTCCTCGAAGGAGCGCCCCAGGACGTCGTTCATGGCCCGCGTCATGTGCTTCACGCGACCTCCGGCGAACACCACGACGTCGGGGTGGGCGTGCCGGGCGACCAGCCGCGCGGTCGCGTCGAGGGCCTCGAGGCTGCGGGGCAGCTTCAGCAGCACGACCGTCGCCCCGGCGACCAGGTCCGGGCCGGGCTCGGGGTGGTTCCGCACGCGGGCCGGGTCGGTCCCGAGCGCGGCGGCGTTCGCGGCGAGGGCGAGCTCCCCGGACAGCGGGTCCTGGTGGACGCGCACCCGCGGCAGGTCGTGCCGGTCGAGCGCGCCGAGCGTCAGCGCCCCGTAGTCGTCCCCGACGACCGCGACGTCGGCGCCGGGGGCGGCGAGCGCGGCGGCGGCCTCGTCGAGCAGCAGGCGGTCCGCGGCGTCGACGGCGACCAGTTCCGGCGCCTCGATGTCGGGCCGGCGGCGCAGGACGTCGAAGACGGGGGAGGTCACCGGGTCCACGGTACCCACCGCCCGCCGCGGCGCGGTCAGCCCAGCCAGCCCGCCGGGAGGGTCCGCGCCCGCCGCGCCAGGTCCGCGGCGCGGGCCGGGGCGAGGGGGGTGAAGGGGTCGGCGACCACGTCGCCGGCCGGTCCGGTGCCGCCGCGGGTCCAGGTCCCGGCGACCTGCCCGGCCACCACGACGGTCCCGCGGAACACCCCGTTGCCGCCCGGGGTGACCCGGCCGGCGTGCTCGGGGGCCAGGACGTGGGAGCGGTCGCGGTAGCCGAGGAGGAACTCGTCGAAACCGGGCAGCAGGTGCACGCCGCGCAGGGCCCGGCGGTGGGCGGCGACCAGGCCGGGGACCTCCGGGGCCACCAGGTGCTCCACGCCCTCGACGGTGACGGCCTCGAACTCGTCGCGGACCGCGGCGAACCCCTGCCGGGCCCGGCCCAACGGCAGTCCCGTCCAGTGCGCGAGGTCGGCGGGGGTGGCCGGGCCGTGGCCGCGCAGGTAGCGGCGGGTCCACTCGGCCAGCGGGTCGGCGGGGGTCGCGGGGCCGGTGATCCACTCCCGGGCCCGGACGAACAGCTGCTCGCGCCCGCGCAGCGGTCCCTGGCACAGCGTCCCGCTCAGGGACAGGTCGAGCAGGAGGTGGTACCCGCGGCCGGCCCGGGTGGCCTGGCCGGCGGCCTCGAACGCGGCGAGCAGTTCGGCCCGGGTCGCGCCGCCCGGCGGCAGGGAACCCAGCGCGGTGTCCCGGGCGACGTCGAGGTCGGCGGCGGAGATCCCGAGCTCGGCCCGGCGCCGCCGCGTCGCCGTGACCGTCCGCTGCGCGCACAGGTCCAGCACCCAGGGCAGGTCCGCGGCGGCGATCAGGTGCAGCGTCCCGCGCATCGGCCAGGACCGCACCACGGTCCCGGCGTCCAGCGCCGCGGCGAGCCCGTCGACGGTGCCGGCGGCGGTCCGGACGGCCACGGCCGTCGCGGCCGCGCGCAGGTCCTGCGCCTGGACGGCGGCGAGGTGGCGCACCACCCCGGCGGCCGTCGCGGCCGCGTCCGGGGCGTCCGGGGCGTCGGGCAGGACGGGGACGACCCGCTGCGCCGCGAGCCGCCACACCCCCACCTCACCGGACCGCAGTTCCACCCCGCACCCCTCACCTGAGCAGGTTCAGCCCCGAGACCACCGACAACCCCAGGACCCACTTCTCGAACGTCTTGACGTCGATCCGCTTCGCGAGCCACCACCCGACGAACGCCCCGGCGACCACACCGGGGACCAGCAGCAGGTCCAGCCCCAGGGATTCCACGCTGATCAGCCCCAGCGCGACGCTGAACGGCACCTTGAAGCAGTTCACGATGAAGAAGAACCACGCCCCCGTGCCGAGGAAGGACATCACGCCCAGGCCCATCGCGAACAGGTAGATCGACATGGGCGGGCCGCCGGCGTTGGCGACCATCGTCGTGAACCCGGCGAGGAAACCGAAACCCAGGGACGTCCACCGGCGCCGGGCCACCGACATCGGGGGCGCCTCGCCCTGCGCGCGGAGTTTCCGCTGCCGCCAGACGTGGATCACGACGAGCAGGATCAGCAGCGCGCCGATGGAACGGCGCATCACCGTGTCGTCGACGACCCGCACGAACCCCGCGCCGGCCACCACCCCGACCGCGACGTACGGGAACAACCGCACGAGCAGACCCCACTCGGCGTGCCGCCGGTAGACGGCGAGGGCGAACAGGTCGCCGAGGATCAGCAGCGGCAGGATGATGCCCGTGGACTCCTTGGCCGGCAGGACGGCGGCGAAGATCGCGACGGAGATCGTCCCCGCGCCGCCGATGGAGGTCTTGGCGAACCCGATGACGAGGGCCGCGAGGTACAGGGCGACCCAGTCGGTCGGCGTCAGGTCGAGCACCGTGGGAGCGTACTCGTCGTGACCGACCCGACGGTTCCAGGCGTCATGCACCTGGACCTCGACGCCTTCTTCGCCGCCGTGGAGCAGCGCGACAAACCGTCGCTGCGGGGCAAACCCGTCGTGGTCGGGGGGACCGGCGGGCGCGGGGTCGTCGCCACCGCCAGCTACGAGGCCCGCGCGTTCGGGGTCGGCTCGGCCATGCCCACGGCCCGCGCGCGCCGGCTGTGCCCGAACGCGGCGTACCTGGCGGGCCGGTTCGAGGCGTACCGGGCGGTGTCGCGGCAGGTGATGGACCTCGCGCACGAGCTGTCCCCGCTGGTCGAACCCCTGTCCCTGGACGAGGCGTTCGTCGACCTCGCCGCCGTGCACGACGGCCTGGACGTGCGGCGGGTCACGCAGGTCGCCGAGGGGTTCCGCGCCGCGGTCCGCGCGCGCACCGGCCTCACGGTGTCGGTGGGGGTGGCGGCCAGCAAGCTCGTCGCGAAGATCGCCTCGGACCTGCGCAAACCCGACGCGCTGGTCGTCGTCCCGCCCGCCGAGCAGGAGGCGCTGCTGGCGCCGATGAGCGTGCGAGCGATCCCCGGCGTGGGGGCGGTCACGGGGGACCGGCTGGCCCGGGCGGGGCTGCGCACCATCGGCGCGCTGGCCGCGGCCGACGAGGCCGAGCTCGTCCGGATGCTCGGCAGGGCCCACGGCAGCGCGCTGCTCGCGTTCGCCCGGGGGGTCGACCCGCGGCCGGTGGTGGCCGAGCGGGAGGCGAAGTCGGTGTCGGCGGAGGAGACGTTCGCCGTCGACCTCACCGACCGCCGCGACCTGCGCGAGCGGCTGCGGCGGATGGCCGAGCGCGTCGCGGCCCGGCTGGCGTCGGCGGGCCTGTCGGGGCGCACGGTGACGATCAAGGTGCGCCGGTACGACTTCTCGACGCTGAACCGCTCGCGCACCCTGCCGCACGCGACGAGCTCGGCGGCGGAGATCGCGCAGCAGGCCGGGGAACTGCTCGACGCGGTCGACGTCGCCGACGGGGTGCGGCTACTGGGGGTCGGCGTCTCGGGGCTGAGCGGGTTCAGCCAGATCGACCTGCTCGCCGAGCTCGAACCGCCCGCCCCCGAGGAGGACGAGGACGCCGCCGAGGAGGACGGGGACGGGGACGGGGACGGGGACGGGGACGGGGACGACGGGGACGAGGGGGCCGGCGCCTCGGCCCAGCCGTACGGGCCGCCCGCCGCGGCGGGCTGGCGGCCCGGGCAGGACGTCACCCACGCCGGGTTCGGACCCGGCTGGATCCAGGGGTCGGGGGTGGGGCGCGTCACCGTCCGGTTCGAGGGCCCGCACACCGGCGTGGGCCGGGTCCGCACGTTCCGCGACGACGACCCCGACCTCAGCCCCGCCGACCCGCCCGTCTTCGACCCGGAGGTCCCGTGAGACTGCCCGTCCCCGACGGCCTGCCCGCCGCCCCGCTGCGCCGCTGGCTCGCCGCCCACGCCGTGCCCGGCGCCGAGACCCACCTCGATGGCGTGCACCGCAGGGTGTTCCCCGGCGGTCCCGACGGCGGGGTGGAGGTCACCGTGGACCTGGGCACCGCCGAGCGCTGCACGGAGGTCGTCGTCGAGGCCGACGGGGACGTCGACCCCGCCGCCGTCCGCCGCTGGCTCGACCTCGACGGCCACCACCGCGCCGCCGAGCGGCACCTGGCCACCGACCCGCTGCTCGCGCCGCTGGTCGCCGCGAACCCCGGCCTGCGGGTGCCGCGGGCCGTGAGCGGTGCGGAGACGGCGCTGCTGACGGTCCTGGGCCAACAGGTCTCCCTGGCCGCGGCCCGCACGTTCGCCGGCCGGCTCGTCGCCGCCCACGGCAGGCCCCTGCGGTCCCTGACGGCGTTCCCCGAACCCGCCGCGCTGGCCGCCGCCGGACCCGACGCGCTGCGCGCGGTGACGGGCGTGACCGGGGCGCGGGCCCGCACCCTGCACGCCCTCGCCGGCGTCCTCGCCGACGGCCTCGACCTCGACACCGCCGACCCCGCGACCGCCCGCGCCGAACTGCTCGCCCTGCCCGGCATCGGCCCCTGGACCGTCGACTACGTGGCGCTGCGCGTCTTCGGCGACTCCGACGCGTTCCTGCCCTCCGACCTGGTCCTGCGCCGCGCGCTGGGCCGGGTCACGGCCCGCGAGGCCGCCGCCCGCGCCGAGGCGTGGCGGCCCTGGCGCGGGTACGCGCTGCTGCACCTGTGGACCGCGGAGGTCTTCACCTGACCACCCCGGGGCGCCCCGTCCGCCCCGGTCCCGGGGGGCGGGGGTCCCCGGGGGGTTCGCTACGGTCGGTGCGTGAACGGAACCGTGGTGGTCACCGGCGGCAGCCGCGGCATCGGGGCCGCCGTCGTCCGGGCGCTCGCCGCCCGCGGTGTGCGGACGTGCTTCAGCTACTCCACCCGCCGCGAGGCCGCCGACGCCGTCGTCGCCGCCGCGGCCGACCTGGGCAGCGAGTCCCTCGCCGTGCAGGCCGACGTGTCCGTCGAGTCCGACGTGAAGCGCCTCTTCTCCGCCGCCCAGGGCCTGGGGCCCGTCACCGGGCTGGTCAACAACGCCGGCATCACCGCCCCGCAGTCGAAGGTCGTCGACCTCGACGTCGACCGGATCCGCCGCCTGCTCGACGTCAACGTCGTCGGCGCGTTCCTGTGCGCGCGCGAGGCCGTGAAGCACCTGACCGCCGCCGGCGGCGGGACCATCGTCAACGTCTCCTCCCGCGCCGCCGTCCTCGGCAGCGCCGGGGAGTACGTCGACTACGCCGCCTCCAAGGCGGCCGTCGACACCCTCACCGTGGGCCTGGCCCACGAGGTCGCCGCCGACGGGATCCGCGTCGCGGGCGTGCGGCCGGGCCTGATACGCACCGACATCCACGCCAGCTCCGGGGAGCCGGAACGCGTCGAGCGCCTCCAGAAGCACGTCCCGCTGGGGCGCGGCGGGGAGGCCGACGAGGTCGCCGAGGCCGTCGTGTGGCTGCTGTCCGACGCCGCGTCCTACGTCACCGGCACCACCCTCGACGTCTCCGGGGGGCGCTGATGGACCGCAAGCGCCTGGCCGGGTACGTCGTCCTGCTCGTCCTCGTCGCCGCCGGGGTCGTCCTGCTCGGCCGGGGCCGCGACGCGCTGGCGTGGGGCGCGTTCGGCGCCGCGGCCGGCGGCGCGATCGTGCTGGCCCAGAGCCGGCGCCCGCGGGACCGGTAGCGCCGCCCGGCGTCAGCCGAGGATGCTGCGGGTGACGGAGACCTGCTCGGTGAGCACGCCCCCGATGAGCGACTGGGTCTCGTTGATCTGCGCCACGGCCTCGTGGATCTGACCCAGGGACGCGGTGACGGACCCGACCCGGGACTGGATGGCGCCGACCTTCGCGCTGACGTCCGCGGTGGCCCGCTCGGTCTCCCCGGACAGCTCCTTGACCTCCTCGGCGACGATGGCGAAACCGCGGCCGGCCTCCCCGGCGCGGGCGGCCTCGATGGTGGCGTTCAGGGCGAGCAGCTTGGTCTGCGCGGCGATGCCCTGGATGGCGCGCACCACCTCGTCGATGCCCGCGCTGGCTCGTTCCAGGGCCTCGACCTCCGCGTTGGCCTCCACCGTCAGCTGCTCGCCGCGCCCGGCGACCTCACCGGCGCGCAGGACGTTGCGCTCCACCTCGCCGATGGAGTCGAGCAGGTCGGTCCCGGCGGTCGTCAGCTTCCGGCCGGCGGCGAAGCGCTCCATGGCCTGGCCGATGAGGAAGGCGGTGTTGCGCAGCGCGCTCTCCCGGCTGGGGGAGATGATCAGGGTGCGGGTGGCGAAGAAGTCCATCGTGCCGACGACCCGGCCGCCGACGACGACGGGCAGGCAGACGCCGGACTTCACCCCGGCGCGCTGGGCCACGGGGGCCCGCACGCAGTCGGTCACCTCCCCGAGGTCCTCGACGAACACGAGGTCCTGACGGGCCCACGCGCGGCCGGACAGGCCGACGCCCTTGGCGAAGGACGCCGACAGCGTGACCTGGCGGAACTCCTGACCGGCGTCGCCGGACTCCAGCTCGAAGCGCAGGGCGTGGGAGGTGACCGGGCCGGTCTCGTCCAGCCGCCAGAAGGAGCCGTACTGCCAGTCGAACTCGCGGCGGATCGTGTCCAGCGCCACCCGCAGCGCCTGCTCCTCGCTGGTGGACTCGGTCAGCGAGCGGATGAGGGTGGAGACGGCCTCGACGTCCTGCGCCGCCTTCTCCTGGCGGACCGCCTCGCGCAGCCGCGCCAGGGTCGCCGAGACCAGCGTCCCGACGGTCCGCAGCACCGACAGCCGCGCCGGGGAGGGGGCGAGCTCCTCGGTGGCGAAGAAGTCCATCGTCCCCAGGACCGCGTCGCCGTCCAGGACGGGGAAGCAGATGCCGGACTTCACGCCGGCGCGCTGGGCCACGGGAGCCCGCACGCAGTCGGTGACCCGGGACAGGTCGGCCACGAAGACGAGGTCGCGTTCGCGCCAGGCCCGGCCGGACAGGCCCACGCCCTCGGCGAAGGTGGCTTGCAGGGTGACCTCGCGGAAGTCCCGGCCGACGTCCCCGCTCTCCTGGGCGAAGCGCAGGACGTCCCCGCCGCGCGCCCGCCCGGCTGCGGCCGCGGGGGCGCGGTGCAGGCGCCAGTACGAGCCGTAGGCCCAGCCGAAGCGGGTGCGCACCGTCTCCAGGGCGATCCGGACGGCGTCCTCGGGGGTCCGGGCCTTCTCCAGGGCGCGCACCACCTCGGTGAGGGCCTCGACGTCGGCGACCGCCTCGGCGAGCTGACGGGCACTGGCGGCGCTGGTCCTGGCGCTGGAACGAGCGAACACGGCGTATCTGCTCCCCGGGTGGGCGCTGGGTGTGGCCGGGGGTTCGACCTGCAGCGCGCTGATGTCTTTCAGTGCTGAACCATCGGCGGGCGCGGGGTTCGGCTTGACCGTTCCCGCGCGGCGACCACCCGGTCGGTCGATCCGCGACCCCGCCGGCGGCCGTCAAGGGCCCGGGGCCGGGAGCCGATGGAGCACCCGTGACGACCGACACCGCCCCCGCCGCCCCTGGGTCCGCGACCGCGCGCGGCGGTGCGGCGCTGCCCGGGGTGCGGGAGGAGGGCGACCTGGTCGCGGTGGCTCCCGGGACCGGGACCGAGGTCGCCCGCCTCACCCTGCGGGCGGGTCTGCGGGTCCTGGCGATCCTGGACGCCGGCGCCGGCCAGGTCGGTCTGCTGGGCAGCGACCTGCGCGCGATGTACCTGCTGCAGGTCGCGGGCCCGCAGAGCGCCGGGGCGCTCGCCCGCAGCATGCTCGTCCCGCAGTCCGTCGTGACCC
Source organism: Kineococcus rugosus (assembly GCF_050871975.1). NCBI lineage: Bacteria > Bacillati > Actinomycetota > Actinomycetes > Kineosporiales > Kineosporiaceae > Kineococcus > Kineococcus rugosus. The sequence continues at coordinate 84,156 of NZ_JBJLSJ010000006.1, forward strand.
TCGTCGCCGACCGCTTGCAGGCCAGGGGTTTCCTGAGCCGCGCGCGGGACCCGCGCGACGGTCGCAAGGTCGTCCTGGCGATCACCGCGGACGGTCGCCGGGTGCTGGACGAGGCGTCCGCCCACGTGCGCGCCGAGCTGAAGTCCTTCTTCGCCCCGTTGTCGCCGGCGCGGGCGGAGGACCTGGCCGCGCTGCTCGCCGAGATCGCCGGACCCGGCTGAGACCCGCACCCGGCGCCGAGCTCACGGGACCAGCAGGTCCCACCGCTCCCGCACGAGGTCGCGGAACGCGGCCGTCACCCGCGGCAGCGGCTCGTCCCGCCACACCAGCCCCAGCACCCGCGTCGACGCCGGTCCCGCCAGGGGCCGCTCGACGACCCCCGCGAACGTCTCCGAGGTGCCGCGCTGCGCCGACGGCAGCACCGCCACCCCCAGCCCGGCGGCCACCAGGCCCCGGAGGGTGTGCGCGTCCTGCCCCTCGAACGCGACCCGGGGCACGATGCCGGCCCGGTCGAACAGCGCGTCGGCGGCCTCGCGCAGCCCGTAGCCCCGCTCGAAGAGCACGAACTCCTCGCCGGCGACGTCCGCGAGCCGCACCGGTCCCGGCACCGCGAGCCGGTGGTCCCCGGGCAGGGCCACCACCAGCGGCTGCTCGGCCAGCGCGGCGGTGCGCAGCCCCGGCCGCTCCGGCACCGGGGACGTCAGCACCAGGTCCACCTCGCCGCGGGTCAGCTGGTCCAGCAGCGCGCCCGCCGCGCCCTGGTGCAGCTGGAACCGCACCCGGGGCCGGTCCTGCCGGAACGCGCGCACCAGCGCCGGGACCGCCGCCGCGCCCAGGGTGTGCAGGAACCCCAGCGCGACCCGCCCGGTGTCCACGGCGTCGTCCTCCCGCACGGCCCGCACCCCGCGCTCGAGGTCGGCGAGCGCTCGCGCCGCGGTCCCCGTCAGCGCCCGCCCGGCCGCGGTCAGGCGCACCCCGCGGCCGTCGGGGACGAGCAGCGGGACGCCCACGGCGCGCTGGACCCGGGCCAGGGTGCGGCTCACGGTGGGCTGGCCGAGGCCCAGCGCCTCCGCCACCCGCGTCACGTGCTCGTGCTCCCCGAACGCGGCGAGCACCTGCAGGGGGCCCGCCAGGACCCGCACCGGATCGTCCACCCGTCGAGTGTGCATGAATCCACCGCGACCGGGGCATTGGACGCATCGGTCGGGGGTTCCTACCGTCGAGAAGTGCGCTCCCCCACCCGGCCGGTCCCCCAGCCCGGCACCCCGCCCGGCGCCCCCTGGACCGGGCACGAGCGCGGCACCCCCGGCTACCGCCGCACCACCGTCGCCCTCTTCGCCGCCGGTGTCGCCACCTTCGCCCAGCTCTACTCCGTCCAGGCCGTCCTGCCCGCCCTCGCCGACGGCCTGCACCTCACCGCCCCCCGGGCCGCCCTGTCGGTCTCCGTCGCCACCGGTGCGCTCGCCGTCTCCGTCGTCGGCTGGAGCGCCCTGGCCGACCGCGTCGGCCGCGTGCCCGTCATGGTCGTCTCCGCCGTCCTGGCCACCGCCCTCGGCCTGGCCGTGCCGCTGGCCCCCGGCCTGGGCCCCCTGCTGGTCCTGCGGGCCCTGCAGGGCGCCGCCCTCGGCGGCCTGCCCGCCGTCGCGATGGCCCACCTCGCCGAGGAGGTCCACGCCCGCGAGGTCGCCCTCGCCGCCGGCGCCTACGTCGCGGGGAACTCCCTGGGCGGCCTCACCGGCCGGATCGTCTCCGCCGGCGTCGCCGACCTGCTCGGCTGGCGCTGGGGCGTGGCCGCCGTCGCCGTCACCGGCCTGGCCGCCACCGCCGTGTTCTGCGCCGTCGTGCCCCGCGCGCGCGGGTTCGCCCCCACCACCTCCCGCGGTGTCGCCGGCCGCGTCCGGCGGGCCCTGACCGACCCGTCGCTGCTCGTCCTGCACGCCCAGGCGCTGCTGCTCATGGGGTCCTTCGTGACCGTCTACAACTACCTGGGGTTCCGGCTCCTGCAGCCGCCGTTCTCGCTGTCGCAGACCGTCGTCGGGCTCCTGTTCGTCGTCTACCTCGCCGGCACCCTCAGCTCCTCCCTCGCCGGCCGCCTCGCCGCCCGCGGCCGGCTGCCGGTGCTGCTCGGGTCCACCGGCGTGTTCGTCGCGGGCTGCCTGCTGACCCTCGCGACCGGCCTGCCCGTCGTCGTCACCGGCCTCGTCCTGCTGACCGCGGGGTTCTTCGCCGCGCACGCCGTCGCCAGCGGCTGGGTCGGCGCCCGCGCGGACCCGGGCATCCGCGCCCAGGCCTCGGCCCTGTACACGTTCGCCTACTACGCCGGGTCCAGCGTCGTGGGCTGGCTCACCGGCTTCGCCTTCGGCGCCGGCGGGTGGGGCGTCGTCGTGGCGGTCGTCACGGCGCTCGCGGCCGGTGCGGCGGTCCTGGCCGCCCTGGGCCTGCGGGGCCGGGACCGGGCGGGCAGCATGGGGTCGTGACGGGTGAACTCGTGGTCGAGGGGTTCGACGGGCTCGACGGGCTCGACGGGCTCGACGGGCTCGTGGACCTGGTCGGCGGGGGCGGTGTCGTCGTCCTGGAGGGCGCCGGGATGTCCACCGGTTCGGGCATCCCCGACTACCGCGGTCCCAACGGGTCGCTGCGGCGGCACACCCCGATGACGTACCAGGAGTTCACCGGGTCGGCGCAGGGGCGGCGGCGGTACTGGGGCCGCAGCCACGTCGGCTGGGAGCACTTCCGCCGGGCCGAGCCGAACGCCGCGCACCGCGCCGTGGCCGCGCTGGAGCGCGCCGGGCTCGTCACCGGGACGATCACCCAGAACGTCGACGGCCTGGACCTGGCCGCCGGGACCCGCGAGGTCGTCGAGCTGCACGGCAACCTCGACCGGGTCGTGTGCCTGCACTGCGGGGAGGTGACGTCCCGCGCGGAACTGGCCGTCCGGCTGCGGGAGGCGAACCCGTCGTTCGAGGCCCGCCTCGGTGAGCTGCACGCCCTGAACCCCGACGGCGACGCCGACCTCACCGACGCCCAGCTGGAGGGTTTCCGGCCCGTCCCGTGCCGCCGCTGCGGTCAGGACGCGCTCAAGGCGGACGTGGTGTTCTTCGGCGAGACGGTGCCGAAGGACCGCGTGCAGCGGTCGTTCGAGCTGCTGGACGCCGGGCGGTCGCTGCTGGTCCTGGGCTCGTCCCTGGCGGTCATGTCGGGGTACCGGTTCGTGCTGCACGCGGCCCGGAACGACCAGCCCGTCGCGATCGTCACCGCCGGGCCCACCCGCGGGGACGCGAAGGCCGCGGTCCGCGTCGACGCCGACCTGCAGGTCGTGCTGCCCGAACTGCTGCGGCGGCTGGGGGTCTGACGTGGAGGGGTGGTTGCGGGAGTTCGAGGGCCTGCCGTGGCCGGAGGCCGTCGCGACGGCCCGGGCGCGGGGGCGGGCGGTGCGGGTCCTGCGGCCCGGGGAGGCCGTGACGCTGGACCTGCGGCCCGACCGGCTCAACGTCCACCTCGACGGCGACGACCGGCTCGACCACCTCAGCGCGGGGTGAGCAGTTCCCCCACCACGTGCTCGCTGTCGTCGAACGTGATGAGCGCCTTCCACAACGCCCAGCCGGCGCCCCGCGCCCACGTCGCGTCGTCGACGCCCAGGGTCTGCCGGTAGACCCGCCGCGCCTCGCCCCGGAACGTCGTCCACGCGATCGCGAGGTCGCACGACGGGTCGCCCACCCCGCACGTCCCGAAGTCGATGACGGCGCCCAGCCGGCCGTCGCGCAGCAGCAGGTTCCCCGGCGCGACGTCGCCGTGGAACCAGCGGTCCACCCCGTCCCACGGCGCGCTGAGCGCCTCCTCCCACACCGCGGCGGCGCGGGCGGTGTCGAGCCGGCCGTCGAGGTCGTGCAGGGCGCGACGGGTCTGCTCGTCGTAGAACTGCAGCGGCCCGCCGCGGAACCAGTTGTGCTGACCGGGCTGCGGGCCGCCGGTGGGGTCGACGCGGCCCAGGGCGAGGAGGAACCCCGCGAGGTCGGCCGCGAACCGGACCGGGTCGGCGGGTCCGGCGGCCAGCGCGGTCCGCCCCTCGATCCAGCGGTACACCGACCACGCGAACGGGTACCCCGCCCCGGGGCGCCCGTGCCCGAGGGGGACCGGGACGGGCAGCGGCAGGTGCGGGGCCAGGCGCGGCAGCCAGCGCTGCTCCTTCTCCACCGCCCCCGCGTACCCCGCCGCGCTGGGCAGCCGGACGAGCATCCCGGGGCCCAGGTGGAACGTCTGGTTGTCCCACCCGGGTCGCTCGACGCGGGTGACCGGCAGGTGGGCCCACCGCGGGAACTGCCCGGCGACGAGGCGGCGCACCTGGTCGGCGGTGACGGTGAGGCGGTCGGGAGGGCCCGCGTCCCCGGTTCCGGTCATCGCCGACGAGCGAACCCCCGCGGTGGGGGCGGGGTCAAGGGGTTTCCGGTGCGGTGGCGCCCTCGGGCCGCGCGCGTTCGAGGCGGGTCCAGCCCTTCCACCCCCGCGCCCGCAGGAGGGTCAGCAGCTGCCGGGCGGCGGGGGTGGACTCGGCCATCGTGGCGTCCAGCAGGGCGACGAAACCGTCGTCGAAACCGTCGTCGCCGACGCGGCCGGACGCCACCGCCCGCGTCGTGATGCGGTCCAGGACGTCGGCCACCTCGACCACGCGCGGGTCGTCGGCCGTCCAGTCGAGCGCGCTGCTGAGCAGGCCGTAGAGCCGCACCTGGTCGGGGTCGTCGAGGTCGCGGTGCTTCTGCGCGATGACGGCGTCGATCTGGTCGGGGATCTGCGCCGCGACCATGATCCAGGCGTCGCGCTCCCTCTCGACGTAGCGTTCGTCGACCCCCAGCTCGCGCAGCCGGCCGAGGTAGCCGACCACGCTCCCGGGCAGCGCCACGTGCTCCCCGGCGGCGAGCCGGGCCAGCCGGGCGCGGGTGTCCTGCAGCCGCCGGACCTCCGCGCGCAGCCGCCGGTCGATCTCCCGGACGGCCTCGGCGAACTCCTCCGGCCCGGCCTCCAGGAGGTCCTCCACCTGCGCCAGCGGGACGCCGGCGCCGGCGAGCAGGTGGATGCGGATGAGCCGGACCACGGCGTCGGCGTCGTAGCTGCGGTACCCCGAGCGGTCGCGGCGCGGTTCGGGCAGCAGCCCGATCCGGTGGTAGTGCCGGACCGCGGCCACCGTCACCCCGGCGTGGGCGGCGAGCTGGCTGATGGTGAGCACGCCGTCCACCCTGCCTCAGGCGCCCCTGCGGCGGTAGGCGGCCGTGGCGGTCGCGCACGCGACCACGAGGACGCCGACGCACCAGGCCAGCGCCACCCACAGGTCCCCGCTCGCGGGCCGGCCGGCGAGCAGGTCGCGGATCGTGTCCACGACCGGCGTCACCGGCTGGTGCTCGGCGAACCACCGCACCGGCCCCGGCATCGACGCGGTCGGCACGAACGCGGAACTCACGAACGGCAGGAGGACGAGCGGGTAGGAGAACGCGGTCGCGCCCTCGACCGACGTCGCCGACAACCCGGCGACGACCGCGACCCAGGTCAGCGCGAGGACGAACAGGGTCAGCACGCCCGCGACCGCGAGCACGGCGGGCAGCCCGGCGCCGGTCCGGAAACCCGTCGCGAAGGCGACCGCGACGACGACCGCGACCGAGACGAGGTTCGCCACCAGCGAGGTCAGCACGTGCGCCCACAGCACCGCCGACCGCGCGACCGGCAGGGAGCGGAAGCGGTCGAGGACGCCGCCGCGCAGGTCGCCGAACAGCCGGTGGGCGGTGTAGGAGACGCCCGTCGCGACGGTCATGAGCAGGATGCCCGGCAGCAGGTAGTCGACGTACGAACCCGAACCCGGCTGCGGGCCGGTGTCGATCGCGCCCCCGAGCACGTGGACGAACAGCAGCATGATCGCGATCGGCATGACCGCGGTGGTGATGAGGGTGTCGGGGCTGCGGGTGACGTGCCGGAGCGACCGCCCGGTCAGGGCGACGGTGTCGGCGACGAGTCGCGTGGTCACGACCCCTCCTCCGGCCCCGGACCGGTGCGGCGGTCGTCCCCGCCGCTGGTGGCCCCGCCCGTACCCGCGCCGACGAGGGCGAGGAACACGTCCTCCAGGGACGGGCGCTGCTCGACGCCCTCGGCCTCCGCGGGCGCCAGCAGGTCCCTCAGTTCCTCCAGGGTGCCCTCCACGACGATCCGGCCCCGGTGCAGGATCGCGATCCGGTCGGCCAGTTCCTCGGCCTCCTCCAGGTGCTGCGTGGTCAGCAGCACCGTCGTCCCGCCCGCGGCGAGCGCCCGCACCGTCCGCCACACCTCGATCCGCGCCTCGGGGTCCAGCCCCGTGGTCGGCTCGTCCAGGACGAGCACCGGGGGGTTCCCGACCAGGCTCATCGCGATGTCCAGCCGGCGCCGCGTCCCCCCGGAGTACGTGCCGGCCCTGCGGTCGGCGGCGTCGGTCAGGGCGAACCGGGTGAGCAGTTCGCCCGCGACCGCCCGGGGCCCGCGGAGGTGGCGCAGCCTCGCGACCAGGACCAGGTTCTCCCGCCCGGTGAGGACCTCGTCGACGGCGGCGAACTGCCCGGTGAGGCTGATCGACTCCCGCACGTCGGCGGCCCGGCGGCCGACGTCGAACCCGCCGACGCTCGCGCTGCCCGCGTCGGCCCGCAGGAGCGTGGACAGGATGCGCACGAGCGTGGTCTTGCCCGCCCCGTTGGGGCCCAGGAGGGCGAGGACGCTGCCCGCGGCGATCTCGAGGTCCACCCCGCGCAGCACCTCCAGCTCCCCGTAGGACCTCCGCAGCCCCCGCACCCGGATCGCCGGGGGCGCGTCCACCGGCGCCGTCACGACCGGCTGCCCGCGGTCCGCGCCTCGGCGGCGGCGATCGCGGCGACGAGCCGCTGCCGCTCCCGGCCGACCCACCCGCCGGTCGCGTGCTGCGCCAGCAGCGCGTCGGCGAACCCGGCGGGGTCGTCGCCGACGACCTCGCGGACCGGGGTGCCCTGCGCCGCCGCCCGTTCGAACGCGGTCGCGAGCTCGTCGTGCAGGTCGAGCAGGACGCCGCCGTCGGTGATGACGCCCCGGTGCGTCAGGTACCGCTCCAGGGCCTCGACCGCCGCCCGGTGGCCCGCGGGCAGCGCCCGCACGCGGGCCCGGTGCTCCCGCCACCGCTGCTTGCCCGCGAGGCCGCCCGTGACCTTCTCCAGGACCTTCTCCGTGATCTCCAGCAGGGAACCGGACATCGTCCACCTCACCGTCGCGGGGCTCGTCCCCGCCCGGTGCGGGTGCCCCACCGGCAGGGTGCGGGGTTGATGCGGCATCAAGGTCAAGCCCCGGTCCGGCGGCCCGCACCCGGCGGGGTAGCGTCGCGCGGTGACCGACCGCACCTCCTCCACCGACCGCGCCTTCTCCATCGACCGCGAACCCTGGGACGCCGCCGACGGCGCGGCCCTGCGCGCCGCCCAGCGCGCCGAGCTGGACGCCCGCTACGGCAACGACGACCACGAACCGGGGACCGCGCCCACCGCGGACGACGTCCCGGTGTTCCTCGTCGCGCGCGACGAGCAGGGGCGGGCCGTGGCGTGCGGGGGGCTGCGTCCCCTGGAGCCGGGCCGGGCGGAGATCAAGCGGATGTACGTCGAGCCGGGCAGCCGCGGCAGCGGCGTCGCGACCGTGGTGCTGCGCGCGATCGAGGACGAGGCGCGGGCCCTGGGCGTGCGGCGGCTGCTGCTGGAGACCGGCACCCTGCAGCCGGAGGCCCTGCGGTTCTACCTGCGGGAGGGGTACGAGCGCATCGACAACTTCGGCCCGTACGCGGGGGAGGAGCTGTCGATCTGCTGCGCCCGGGACCTGTGAGCCCGCGCGGGCGGTGAGACCCCGCGGGCGGTGGGACACTGGGGGAGCCATGCAGTGCTCCTACTACGACGCCCACGCGTGCCGGTCGTGCACCCTCATCCAGGTCCCGTACCCGGACCAGTTGCGCGACAAGGAGGAGCGCTGCGCCGAGCTGCTCGCCGGCCACGCCGGCCTGGAGTGGCTGCCGAGCGTCCCCAGCCCGCAGACCGGGTACCGGAACAAGGCGAAGATGGTCGTCGGCGGCACCGCCGAGCACCCCACGTTCGGGATCCTCGACGGCGACGGCCGCGGGGTGGACCTGCGGGACTGCCCGGTCGTGGCCCCCGGCATCCGCGCCGTGCTGCCGCTGCTGGCCCGCTTCGCGGTGCGCGCCGGGCTGGCCCCGTACGACGTCCCGCGCCGGCGCGGTGAGCTCAAGCACGTCCTGGTCACCGAGTCCCCGACCGGCGACCTCATGGTCCGGTTCGTGCTGCGCACCGAGCGGCCGCTCGCGCGGCTGCGCGAGCACCTGCCGCAGCTGCTGGAGCAGGCGCCGCGGATCCGCGTCGTCACGGCGAACCTGCTGCCCGAGCACAAGGCCGTCGTCGAGGGCGACGTGGAGGTCCCGCTCACCGAGCGCACCACGCTGACCATGCCGCTGGGCGCGGTCGCGCTGGACCTGCGCCCGCAGAGCTTCTTCCAGACGAACTCGCACGTCGCCGCGCAGCTGTACGCGCAGGTCGCGCGCTGGGTCGAGGAGATCGGCCCGGCGAGCGTGTGGGACCTGTACTGCGGGGTCGGGGGTTTCGCCCTGCACTGCGCGGCCCCGGGCCGCCGCGTCCTGGGCATCGAGGTCAGCGCCGAGGCCGTGCAGAGCGCCCGGCAGGCCGCGCGCGACCTGCCGGACGTCGAGTTCGCGACCGGGGACGCGACCCGGTTCGCGCTCGGGTCGGACCCCGGCCGGCACCCCGAACTGGTCATCGTGAACCCGCCGAGGCGCGGCATCGGACCGGAACTGGCCGGGTGGCTGGAGGGCTCGACGGCGCGGCACGTCGTCTACTCCAGCTGCAACCCGGTCACCCTCGCCCGGGACCTGGCGGCGATGCCGTCGCTGCGGCCGGTGCGCGGGCAGGTCCTGGACATGTTCCCGCACACCCCGCACGTCGAGGTCGCGACGCTGCTGGAAAGGGTCAGCCCGCGGGCGACTCGTCCAGCCAGCTCTGCAGCACGCGGCTGAGCGGCTGCAGTTCCCGGTCGAGGTCGGGCAGCAGGTCCCGGCCGGGGTTCTCCACCAGCAGCCAGCGCCGCAGCATCGCGACGTAGGCGCCGTGGACACCACCGGCGATGGCCTGCGGGGCGACGTCACCGGTCGAGAACCCGTGCCGGCGGGCGACGAACGAGGCGACGTGCTCGGTCCAGGCGGCCCACTGCTCCGATTCCCCCGAGCGCAGTTCCGTGGACTCGTCCAGGACCCTGAATCGTTGCATCCACAACCCGTCGGGGTCGATGACCCGTTCCAGCGCGCCGATGATGCAGCTGCGCACCAGGTCCAGCGTCGCGCCCTCGGCGGTCACGGCCGTCTCCAGGAGCTCGGCGAAACCCGCCGTGAACTCGTCGAAGCGCCACCAGATGATGGAGCCCTTGGAGGGGAAGTAGCGGAAGAAGCTGGTCTTGCTGACGTTCGCCGCCGCCGTGATCTCGGCGAGGGTCGTCTCCTCGAAACCCTTGTCCAGGAACAACTCGATCGCGACGGTCTCGATCTCCTCGCGGGAGGACGCGGGCGGCCTCCCGCGGCGTGGGGCGGTCTTCTCCACCGGCTGCTCAGTCACGTCAGACAGCGTGCCACAACCGTGACCCCCCGCAGGGGGTCATCGGCGCGACCGAGACCGGCGTCACCCCCGGTGCGCGGCGTACCCAGTGGCGGCGGGGTGCACCAGCCGCGCGGCGAGCGCGTGCAGGTCGACGCAGGCCAGCAGCGGGCCCGTCGCCGAACCGGTGCGCACCAGCGGCGACCGCTCCTCGGCGGCGGCCTCGGCGAGGTCCTCGCGCCACACCGGCCGCTCGATGTCCGACAGCCCCTCCACCACGAAGCCCACCCGGCGCGGTGCCGCGTCCGGGTCCGGCGCGGGCGGCCGGACCAGCAGGACCACCCCCGAACGGGGCTCCGGCGACCGGCCGCGCCCCAGCTCGCGGGCCAGGTCCACCAGCGGGACCACGTCGTGCTCGGTGACCAGCGCCCCCAGGTCGGAACTGCCGCCGATCCACGGCACGGGGTCGGCGGGGAACGGCACCACCCCGTCGACCTGGGCCAGCGGCGCCGTCAGGGCGCCGTGGGCGCGGAACACCACGACCGGGTCGTGCGGCGCGTGCTCCGCGGCCCGGTCCGTCCCCGACCCGGCGCGGGCCGAGGTGTTCAGCGCCGTCAGCGCGCTGACCTCCTCGTCGGCCAGCAGCGCGGCGACGTCCAGCACGAACGCCGGCCCCTGCGGCAGGCGGGCCACCGACCGCACCGCGCCCCGCACCCGCCCCCGGCCCGGCGGGGGCGGCGACTGCGCGCCCGCCCCCACCCGGACGATGTCGAGCGCCTCGTCGAACACGAGGGCCAGCAGGCCCCGCTCGGAGCGCACCAGCAGGGCCTGCCACGACCCCGACGGGTCCGCGGGGGTCAGCTCCAGCAGCGCCAGCGGGTCCACGACCGGCAACCGGACGTCGCCGTAGTCGGTGACGCCCAGGCACAGGTCCGACGACAGCTGCGACGGCCGCGGCGCCAGCGCCGGCAGCGTCGTCTGCACGTCGGCGACGTCCACCGCCAGCAGCACCTGCCGGCCGTCGCGGGAGGTGCAGCGCACCACCAGGCACGCCGGGTCCTGCACCGAGCCCACCGTCGAGCCGACCGCCGGGCCGGCCGCCGGGCCGTCGTCGCCGGTGAACACCGCCCCGCCGACGTCGCCGGCGCTCACGGCCAGCACGCCGGGGGACCCGAGCACCGCGGCCGGGTCGAGCAGGCTGCCGATCTCGTCGGTCCCCGGGCGGACGAACGTCGCCGCGAACAGCCGCGGCCGCTCGCCGGGGCCCGCCGCGTCCGCGGTCGCCTGCAGCGCACCGGGACCGAGGTCGACGACGTCGTGCACGGAGTCCACGAGCAGACCCAGCGCCCGCCCCTCGTGCACGAGCACGACGACCCCCATCGCCGCCCGCACCGCCTCCTGCACCGCCGTGGCCGTCCGCGCCCGGCCGGTCAGGGCGCCGAGGTCCAGGACGGGCAGCACGCGGTCGCGCAGCAGCAGCGCCCCGACCAGGCCGGGGGCGTCGGTGGGCAGCGCGTCGAAGCGCTCCGGCACCGGGACCACCTCGCGCAGCACGTCGACCGGCAGGGCCACCAGCGCGCCCCCGACGCGCAGCAGCCCCACCCGCGTGGGGCCCGCGCTCACGAGTCCCTGCTGGTCCGGCACGCCAGGTCACCGATGAGGGCGCGGACGACGGCGGAGGTGTCCTGCTGCAGCTGCGTGGCCCCGGCGATCGTCGAGATCGACTCCGACGTCCGCGCGACGCTGGCGACGATGCTCTCGAACGCCTCCTGCGCCGCCCGCGACACCTCCGCGCCCTCGGTCACCCGGGTCTCGGACTCGGCGATGAGCTCGGCGATCTGCCCGGCCGCCGAGGAGGACCGCTCGGCGAGCTTGCGCACCTCACCGGCCACCACCGAGAAACCCACCCCGTGCTCGCCGGCGCGCGCGGCCTCGATCGAGGCGTTGAACGCCAGCAGGTTCGTCTGCGCGGCGATCTCGGTGATGACGCGGACGATCTCCGCGATCGACCCCGAGGACCGGCGGATCAGCTCGATCGCGGCGATGGCGCTCTTGAGCGCCTCGAACCCCGCCTCGGCGTTCGTGTGGGTCTGCGACGCGAGGTCGCTGGCCTGCAGCGCGTTGCTGGCGATGGAGTCGATGGAGTGCGACAGCTCGGCGACCGTCGCGTTCATCTCCCCGCTCTTGGACGTGATGAGCTGCTCCAGCTCGGCCTGGGCCGTCACGTCGTAGGCGTACTTGATGACCTTGAACGGCTCCCCGCGCAGGTCGAAGATCGGGTTGTACGTCGCCTGGATCCACACGTCGCGGTCGAACTTCCCGACCCGGTGGAAGCGGCCGGCGATGAAGTCGCCCTTGCGCAGCCGCAGCCAGAAGTCGCGGTACTCCGCCGACACCCGGTACTCCGGGGAGCAGAACAGGCTGTGGTGCTGGCCCTGGAGCTCCTTCAGGGAGTACCCCATGGTGCGCAGGAAGTTCTCGTTCGCGGTGAGGACGTTGCCCTCGAGGTCGAACTCGATGACCGCCTGACCGCGGTCCACGGCCTGCGAGCGGCTGGCGTACTCGGCGCTCTCGTTGCGGTTGCGGGTCACGTCGACGGCGTACTTCACGACCTTCAGCGGCCGGCCCTCGGGGTCCAGGATCGGGTTGTAGGTGGCCTGGATGAAGACGTCCCGGCCGTCCTTGGTGATCCGCCGGTAGGTGCCCTCGTCGAAGTTCCCCTTCGACAGCTTCTCCCAGAAGCGCTGGTACTCCGTCGACACCGCGTCGTCGGGGTCGACGAAGATCCGGTGGTGCTGCCCCACGACCTCGGCCAGGGAGTACCCCAGCAGGCCCAGGAAGTTGTCGTTCGCGTGCAGCACCGTGCCGTCGAGGTCGAACTCGATGACGGCCTGCGAACGGTCGATGGCCGAGACCCGGCCCTCCAGCTCCACCGAGCGGCGCGCGGAGTCGGTGACGTCGTAGGCGTACTCGATGACCTTGACGACCTTGCCGTCGGCGCCGAACACCGGGTTGTACGTCGAGCGGACGCGGACCTCCTGGCCGCGGGCGCCGTAGCGGGTGAACTCACCGGCCTCGGTGCTGCCCGCCCGCAGCCGGCGCCAGAACGCCACGTACTCGGTGCCCGCCGCGTACGTCGCGTCGCACAGGATGCGGTGGTGCTGGCCGACGACGTCGGCGGCCTCGTAGCCCAGCAGTTCCAGGAAGTTGTCGTTGGCCCGCAGCACGGTGCCCTCGGGGGAGAACTCGACCACGGCCTGCGCGCGCTCGATGGCGCGGGACTTGCTGCGCAGGTCGTACAGCTCCGCCCGGGCCGCGGTGACGTCGCTCACCAGGACCAGCGTCGCGGTCGTGCCGTCGACGCGGCGCGAGGAGCAGCGGGCCCAGCGCTCGTCCGCGGTGCTCTGGACGAGCAGCTCCAGCGGCTGCGTGCGGTCGCCCAGCAGCTCGGCGACGTCACCGTCGCCGGGGGCGGCGAAGAGGTCGGCCAGGGTGCGGCCCGACAGCCCCTCGACGGACGTGCCGCACAGCTCCGCGGCGCGGGGGTCGGCGTGCAGGACCGCGCCGCTGGCGCCGTCGACGACGAGGACGGCCTCCCGCTCGGCGACCAGGGCGGTCATCGTCTGCTGCAGGGGTGTCGCGCCGAGGTCTACAGCGCGGACGGCGGGGCGAGGGGTCATGGTGGTGGATCGGCTCCCCGGGTCGCCGGGTTGAGGCCGCGCCGATGGAATAGCCTCACGGGGTGACTGACGCGGGCAGGACGACGTACGTCGTCGTCGACGGCGAGAACATCGACGCGACGCTGGGCGCCTCGATCCTGGACGGACGGCCCGGGCCGGAGCAGCGGCCCCGCTGGGAGCGCCTGCTCAACTTCGCGCGGACCACGTTCCAGCAGCCCGCGAAGGGCCTGTTCTTCCTCAACGCCTCCAACGGGCACCTGCCGATGTCCTTCGTGCAGGCGTTGCTGGCCCTGGGCTACCAACCCATCCCGCTGGCCGGGGGCCCGGGGGAGAAGGTCGTCGACATCGGCATCCAGCGCACGCTGGACGCCCTCGTCGACCGCGACGGCGACGTCCTGCTCGGCTCGCACGACGTCGACTTCCTCCCGCAGGTCGACCGCCTGCTCACCGGCGACCGGCTCGTCGGCATGGTCGGCTTCCGCGAGTTCATGAACTCCCAGTACGCGGGGCTGGCCGAGCGCGGGCTGAAGGTCTTCGACCTCGAGGACGACGTCCGCGCGTTCAACGTCGTGCTGCCCCGCGTCCGGATCATCCCGCTGGCCGACTTCGACCCGACGCGGTACCTCTGACCGTCTCGATCGTGTCCGCCTCCCCGGCGGTCTTGTCCTCGCGGTACCGGACGACCCGGGCGAACCGCAGGGCCACCCCGCCGGGGTAGCGGGTCGAGCGCTGCAGGCCGTCGAACGCGATCTCGACGACCTGCTCGGGCCGCACCGTCACGACGTGGCCCTCGACCCCGGTCTGCAGCTCCCGGAACCGCCTCGTCTGCCACTCCAGCACCTCGTCCGTCATGCCCTTGAACGTCTTGCCGAGCATGACGAAACCCCCCGTCCCGGGGTCGCGGGCGCCGAGGTGGATGTTCGACAGCCACCGCGCGCGCCGCCCCGACCCCTGCTCCACGGCGAGGACCACCAGGTCGAGGGTGTGGACGGGTTTCACCTTCACCCACGCCCCGCCGCGCCGGCCCGCGGCGTACCCGGACGCGAGGTCCTTCACCACGACGCCCTCGTGCCCGTCGGCGAGGGCGTCGCGCGAGAACGCGGTCGCCGCGCCCGCGTCGTCGGTGACCAGGCGCCGGACGCGGTGCCGCTCGGGCACGAGGGCGTCCAGGACGGCGAGGCGCTCGCGCAGCGGCGCGTCCAGCAGGTCCGCGCCGCCGGAGTGCAGGACGTCGAAGAAGAACGGCGTCACCGCGCTGCCGGTGGCCTGCGCGGTGCGGGAGGCGGTGTCCTGGAACGCCTGGGGGCGGCCCGCCTCGTCCAGGGTCAGCACCTCCCCGTCGAGGACGAGGTCGCCGCCGGGCAGCGCCCGCACGACCTCGACGACCTCGGGCAGCCGCGCGGTGATGTCCTCCAGCGTGCGGGTCGCGACGCGGACCTCGCCGTCGCGGCGGTGGACCTGGACGCGGATCCCGTCGAGCTTGACGTCGACGGCGACCGGGCCGGGGGACCCCGCCACGGCCTCCTCGACGGTGGTGGCGCTGGAGGCCAGCATCGGCAGCAGGGGGCGGCCCACCACGAGCCCGAACCCGGCCAGCTCCGCGGCCCCGCCGCGCAGCGCCGCGACCGCCGCGGCCACCGTGGACCCGGCGAGCATCGCGGCGCGGCGCACGTCGGCCGCCGGGACCCCCGCGACCTGCGCGGCGGCGTCCTGCACCAGCGTGTCCAGCGCGCCCTGCCGCAGCTCACCGGTGACGACCCCCCGCAGCCACCGCTGCTCGTCGGCGGTGGCCGCGCCGAACAGCTCCGCGACGGCCGCCTCCCGGCGCCCCCGCGACCCCGGGCCCTCCAGCGCCGCGACCTCCTCGAACCGCGCGTGGACGTCCGGGACGGTCAGGGACGGCGTCCCGGCGGGCTCGGGCAGCGACGTCAGGGACCGCCAGCCCAGGCCCGTGCGGCGCTGGCGCAGGCTGCCGCCGAGGTAGGCGGTGACGGTCGTGGCGAGCTCGGCGTCGGCCGGGTCGAGGCGGCTCAGCAGCCCGGCGATCGCGGCGACCTTGGCGGTGCGGGCGCGGGTGGCGGCCACGGCGGCCGAGGTGGCGACGACGTCGGCGAGCAGCACGGGACCCATCCTGCCCACTTCCGCCCCTCCCGCCACCGTGGCAGGGTGGCCGCGTGCGGTGGTGCCGGGGCGAGAGGGCTCACCCGACGCCGGTGCGCCGGCGGGGGGAGGGCAGCTCCGGGGTCACCCCGGGGACGGCACGAGCAGGTCGGCACCACGTCGCAGGATCCGCCGTGCGCTGCGCGCACCAGGGATCCCGCACTGCGGGACGGGTCGCCCGGCACCACCGCGCCCGTGCGTGAACCCGACCCCGTCGCCGCCGCGCTGACCGCGGCGTTCCTCGACGGGCCGTGGACGGTCCCGGCGCTCACCGACGGGGCGCGCCGGGCGGTGGGGCGGCCCCGGGCGCGGTGGGCCGGTCAGCTCGCGGCGCGGGTCGTGGAGCGGTTCCCGCGCCCACCGGCCGACGCGCCGCGCGAGCTGGACGCGTTCGTGCGGGACTGCGCCCCGTACGCGGCGGCCCGCGCGGCCGCGGTCCGGGCGGGGAGCCCGCTGCGGGTGGCGCACCTGGCGACGGCGACGACGCGGATGGGCCGCAACCGGTTCGGCGTGCCGGAACTGGACACCGTCGCCGACCTCGCGGGTTTCCTCGGGATCGGCGTCGGTCAGCTGGAGTGGTTCGCCGACGTGCACCGGTTCCAGGTGCGCGCGGGTGGTTCGGCGCTGCACCACTACCGGGCCCGGTGGGTCGGCAAGCGGGGTGCGCCGCGGCTGCTGGAGGTCCCGCGGCCGCGGCTGGTGGCGCTGCAGCGCCGGGTCCTGCGCGAGGTCCTGGACCGCTTCGAGGTGCACGACGCCGTGCACGGTTTCACGGCGGGCCGCTCGGCGCTGACGGGGGCGCGCGAGCACGTGGGCGCCCGGACGGTCGTCCGGTTCGACCTGGAGGGTTTCTTCGCCTCCGTCCCGGCGTCGGCGGTCCACGGGTGCTTCCGCTCCACGGGGTACCCCGAACCGGTGGCGCACCTGCTGACGGGGCTGGTGACGCACGTGACGCCGTGGCGGGACCTGCGCACGATGCCGGACGGGGGGTCGCCGGAGGAGCGGTTCCGGCTGCGGCGCAACCTGTCGCGGGCCCACCTGCCGCAGGGGGCGCCGACGTCACCGGCGCTGGCGAACCTGTGCGCCCGCGGGCTGGACCGGCGGCTGGCCGGGCTGGCGCGGTCGGTGGGGGCGACGTTCACCCGGTACGCCGACGACCTGACGTTCTCCTCGCCGACCGGTCTGCACCCGGACCGGCTGCGCCGCGCGGTGGAGGCCGTCGTGACGGACGAGGGTTTCACGCTGAACCCGGCGAAGACGCGGGTCCGCGGCGCCGGTTCCCGCCAGGTCGTCACCGGCCTCGTCGTCAACGAGCGCCCGAACGTCCCGCGGGAGGAGTTCGACCGGCTGAAGGCCGTGCTGCACAACTGCGTGCAGCACGGCCCGGGCACCCAGGACCGGGACGGTCACCCGGACTTCCGGGCGCACCTGCTGGCCCGGGTGTCACGGGTGGAGCACGTCAACCCCGCGAAGGGGCGCCGGCTGCGGCGGAGCTTCGAGCGGATCCGGTGGTGAGCCGTCCGCGGCGCAGCATCCACCGCTCGAACACGACGGTCCCGAACGGCGGGACCCCGGAGGCCAGGCCGGCCGCGATGTTCCAGATGCTCCAGCGCAGCGTGATCCCCGCCCACAGCGTCGACAGCAGGTAGACGACGAACGCGATGCCGTGGACCATCCCGACGACGGGGACACCGCCCTCGTGCGGCGCCTCGACGACGTACTTGAGGAACATCGCGATGAGCAGCGCGGTCCACGTGATCGCCTCGAAGATCGCGATGACGCGGAACCAGCGGGCGGCGAGCGGCCCGGACGACATGGGGGTCCTCCTCCTGGGGTGGGTCGTCCTCCAAGTCTGACGCTCGGCGGGGGAGGGCGGGGACGCGGGCGGTGTGTGATCCCTCACCCCGGCCCGGTGGCCGCCGGTTCAGTCGTGCGTGGACGTCTCGTGCCTGGCGTGCCCGACGGGTTCGAGCTGGAACGTGGCGTGCTCCACGGCGACGGGGAAGTGCTCGGCGACGCAGGCCTGCAACCGGTCGAGAATCTCCGGGGCGTGCCCGTCGCGGAAGCAGGAGTCGTCGAGCACGACGTGCGCGGACAGGACGGGCAGCCCGGAGGTGATGAGGCTGGCGTGCAGGTCGTGGACGGCGTGGACGTGGGGCAGCTCGAGCAGGTGGCGCCGCACGTCCTCCAGGTCCAGGCCGGGCGGGGTGGACTCCAGCAGCACGGAGGTGGTCTCCCGCAGCAGCTTCACGGTCCGGGGCACGATGAGGGCGCCGATGACGAGGGACACGACGGCGTCGGCGCGGGTCCAGCCGGTGGCGGCGATGACGGCGGCGGCGACGAGGACCGCGACGGATCCGAGGCCGTCGTTGACGACCTCCAGGACGGCGGCGCGCACGTTGACGTTGCCCTGCCCGCCGCCGCGCAGCAGCAGCCACAGGGCGACGGCGTTGCCGGCCAGGCCGACGACGCCGAAGACGAGCATGGCCGTGGAGTGCACCTCCGGCGGTTCGAGGAGCCGGCGGACGCCCTCGACGAGGACGAACACCCCCACGGCCAGCAGGGCCGCGGCCTGGAACGTGGCGGCGAGCACCTCGGCCCGGCGGTACCCCCAGGTCCGCTGCGCAGAGGCGGGCCGGGCGGCGAGGGTCGCGGCGAGGAGGGCGACGGTCAGGCCCGCGACGTCGGTCAGCATGTGCCCCGCGTCGGCCAGCAGCGCCAGCGACCCGGACACGAACGCCCCGACGGCCTCGGCGACCAGGACGGTGGCGGTGACGGCGAGCGCCCCGGCCAGCCGCCGCCGGTCCTGACCGCCGTGCCCGTGGCCGTGGCCGTGTCCGTGCCCGTGGCCGTGGCCCGCGCTCACGAGGCCGCGCACAGGTCGTCGTTGACGGCCACCACGACGCCCAGCAGGTCGTCGAGGGCGTGGGCCAGGCGCTGGTCGGCGATCTCGTAGCGGACGCGGCGGCCCTCGGGGACGGCGACGACGAGCCCGCCCCCGCGCAGGCAGGACAGGTGGTTGGACAGCGACTGGCGCGAGACGCCGAGCAGGTCGGCCAGCTCGGCGGGGTAGCCGGGGGCCTCGCGCAGCGCCAGCAGCAACCGCGCCCGGGTGGGGTCCGACAGGGCGTGGCCGAAGCGGGCGAGGACCTGGGCGTGGGTCGCGATCACCCTCCGACAGTACATCGAGGAATGGATCGACGGGGGGTGGGTACGGTGACCCCGTGATCGTCCACGACGAACGTGTCCCCGGTCCGCACGGCGACGTCGCCGTCCGGGTCTACGAACCCGTCGGCACCCCGGTCGCCGCCCTCGTGTGGGCGCACGGGGGTGGCTTCGCGGCCGGGGACCTGGACATGCCCGAGTCCGACGCGGTCGCCCGCCGCCTGCAGGAGAACGGGGTCCTCGTCGTCGCCGTGGGCTACCGGCTCGCCGGGCCGGGCACGTACTACCCGGTCCCCTCCGACGACGTCCTGGCCGCCTGGCGCTGGGGCCGGGAGTTCGCCCTCGCCGCGGGCGTCAGCCCCGGGCTGGTCCAGCTCGGCGGGGCCAGCGCGGGCGGGAACCTCGCCGCCGGGGCGGTGCTGCGCCTGCTGGCCGACGGCGAGCAGCCGCCGGCGGCGGTGTTCCTCGCCTACCCGACCCTGCACGACGTCCCGCCCGAGCCGTCCCCGGCGGCCGCCGCGGCCGTGGCGGGCCTGCCGCCGGACCAGCGCTGGACCGCGGCCGACGTCGCCGCCATGTACGCCGGGTACCTGGGGGGACCGGCCGGCCCCGACGGCGCGCCGGCGCCCGCGGTCCCCGGCACGGCCGACCTGACGGGTTTCCCGCCGACCTTCGTGCTCACCAGCGAGGCCGACGGGTTGCGGGCTTCGGCCGACGAGTTCGCCCGCCGGCTCGTCCTGGCCGGGACGCCGGTGTTCTCCTGCTGCGAACCCGGCACCGAGCACGGGCACCTGAACCGCCCCGGCCCGCGGTTCGACGCGAGCCTGCGCCGGGTGCTGCGGTGGATCGAGGCGGCGCCCGACCTCACGGCGTGACCTGCCGCGGCGGGACGAGCCCCTGACCGGGGTTCCCGGCGGTCAGGCGCTCTTGCGCAGCTCGGCCAGCACGAGGTCGGTCGCCGTCGCGCGGTCCAGGGTCACCCCCGCCTCGCGCAGGGCCCGGACCCCGCGGCCCTCGGTGTGCCCGAGCGCCGCCAGCAGCACGTGCTCGGTCCCGATGTAGTCGTGCCGCAGCGAGAGCGCGACCCGCAGGGCGTCCTCCAGGACCTTCTTGCCGCTGCGGTCGAACGGGATGTGCCCCGGCAGCCCGCGCCCGAACAGGCGCCGGCGGCGCGGCGCCCGGTCCAGCGCACCCGGGCCGAAGGTCTCCTCGGCGCGGCGGCGGACCTCCTCCAGGTCGATGCCCAGCGATCGCAGCGCCTCGGCGTCGTCGGGTGCGGTGCCCCGGTGGACGACCTCGCGGACGGTCGTGAGGTCCGCCCCGGCGCCGGTGAGGATCCGCTGGGCGACCGACGGGGTCGCCAGGCACCCCAGCAGGACGTGCTCCTCGCCGATGCGGTCGTGCCCGAGCTGCCGGGCCTCCTCCTGGGCGGCGACGACCGCGGCGCGGGCGTCGCGGGTGAAGCGTTCGAACACGGGTTTCCTCCTCAGGTGCGACGGGCGTGCTTCTTGTGGACGGCCTGCTTGGTGACCCCGAGGACTCCGGCGATGTCGGCCCAGGACCACCCGAGGCGGCGGGCCTGGGCGACCTGCAGGTCCTCGAGCTGCTCCAGCAGCCGGTGCAGGGCCGCGACGGCCCGCAGGCCGACCGCGGGGTCGGGGTCGGTGCCGCGGGTGACCAGGTGGTCCTGGTCGGTGGTTCCGCTCATGGGTCAACTGTGGTTGACGATCGGCGATTCGTCAACCCTTGTTGACGATCGGGTTCCTCGCGGTGGTGGCACCCTGGTCCGGTGATCCTCCCGGCGGTCCGCGACCCGCGACTGGTCACCGTGCGCCGCGGCGGCACCCTCACCGACGCCGACCACCGCCTCCTCGCCCGGTGGGCCGCCGAGTGCGCCGAGCACGTCCTGCCCCTGTTCGAGGACGAGAACCCCGGCGACCCCCGCCCGCACGAGGCCGTCGGGGCCGCCCGCGCGTGGGCCGCCGGGGACCTGCGGATGATGGACGCCCGCGCCCGTGGCGGCCACGCCATGGGCGCGGCCCGCCCCCTGCGCGGCGCCGCGCGCTGGGCCGCGTACGCCGCCGGGCAGGCCGCCTGCGTCCCGCACGTCCCCGAGCACGACCTCGGCGCGGCCGCGTACGCGATCAGGGCCGCGCAGGCGGCGAACCCCGCCGAACCCACCGCCGGTCGCGCGGAACGGGACTGGCAGCGCGAGCGGGTCCCCGAGTCGCTCCGTGCGCTCGTGCTCGAGGACCAGGCCCGCCGCAACGCGATCTGCTGGTCCGCCTTCGACGACTGACCCCCGGGTTCTCCGCCCCCGCACTCGCCAGGCCACCGGACGGGTTGGGTGTTAGCCTTCACAGGGTCCAGGCGAGGGCGCGGACTCAGCCCCTGGAGGCGAGTGTGACCCTCCCGCCGATCGGAACTCCCCGCTCAGGCCGACGCGCTGCGCGCCCGACGGGAACTCCCCGCCGACGTCGTCGCCGACGACGACGCACCCCTCCCCCCTGCCGGCCCGCCGCGGCCGCCGGGAACCCCCACTGCTGACCCTGGAACCTCAGGAGGACACCGTGCCCGGAGCCTGGCTCGTCGGGAGGACCCCCGGAACCCCCGCCCCGGACGAGGCGCTGACCGCCGTCGCGCTCGCCGTCGACACCGGTGAGCACGACGTCGACGACGCCCTGCACGAACTGCACCGGCTCGCCGAGACCGACGGCGTCGAGATCACCGCCGACGTCCGGCAGACCCGCGACCACCCCGACCCCGCGACGTACGTCGGTCGCGGCAAGGTGGCCGAGGTCGCCGACGCCCTCCAGCGCACCGGCGCGCGCCTGGTCATCGCCGACGACGAACTCACCCCCGCGCAGGTGCGTTCCCTCGAGGGGGAACTCGGGGTGCGCGTCGTGGACCGCACCGCCCTGGTGCTGGACATCTTCGCCCAGCACGCCCGCAGCAGCGAGGGCCGGACCCAGGTGGAACTGGCGCAGATCGCGTACCAGCTGCCCCGCCTGCGGGGCGGTTCCCGGAACCTGTCCCGCGTCGGTGGTGGCCGGGTGGCGGCCGGTCAGGGCATCGGCGTCCGCGGGCCCGGTGAAACCCGGCTGGAGTCCGAGCGGCGCCGGCTGCGGCGCCGGGCGAGCGACCTGCGCCGGCAGGCCGCCGCGATCGCGGACCGCCGGCAGCGGACCCGGGACCGCCGGGCCCGCAACGCCGTCCCCTCCGCCGCGCTGACCGGGTACACCGACGTGGGCAAGTCCGCGCTGCTGAACCGGCTCGCCGCGGCGGACGTCGAGGTGCGGGCGGAGTTGTTCGCCACGCTGGACCCCACGGTGCGCCGGATCGTCGTCGACGACGTCGCGTTCACCCTCACCGACACCGTGGGTTTCGTGCGGAACCTGCCGCACCAGCTCGTGGACGCCTTCCGCTCCACGCTGGAGGAGGTCGTCCAGGCCGACCTGGCGGTGCACGTGGTGGACGCCGCGGCCCCCGACGCCCTGGACCGGGTGAGCACGGTGCGCGGGGTCCTGCGGGAGATCGGCGCCGCCGACGTCCCCGAACTGCTCGTCCTCAACAAGGTGGACGTAGCCCCGCCGGACTGGGTGACGGCGCTGCAACGCCTGTACCCGCAGGCGCTGACCGTCTCCGCGCTCACGGGCGAGGGAGTTCCCGACCTGCGCTCGGCCCTGGCCCAGCGGCTGCGCCGCAGCCGCTGAGCCGGGGCGGCTCGACCGCCCCCGACCGCGGGGCGCACCCCGGCGGTCACCGACGAAGGAGAATCATGACCCTCACCCCGCACACGCCGGACGAGGTCCACCTCGTCCTGGCCCCCGACGCCGAGGCGCTGTCCCAGGCCCGGCGGTTCCTCGGCCTGTACGCCCAGCAGAGCGGTGTGCTCGACGACTGCGCCGGCGACGTCGTGCAGGTGGCGGCGGAACTGATGGCCGTCGGCGGGCGGACGCGCCACGTCCTGGCCCTGGCGGTGCAGGACCACCCCGATCAGCTCAGCGTCCTCGTCGACCTGGCCGGCTCGGCCGACGTCGAGGTGAGCGCCGAGGCGGAATCGCTGCTGAACGGCCTGAGCGCCCAGTGGGGCTGGCGCCAGCTGCCGGGGGTCACCCAGGTCTGGTGCGACGTGCCCAAGCACTAGCCGCCGGGGCCGTCCCGGTCGTCCGGTCCGGGCGGGAACCTGCCGCCGGCCGGTCAGTGACCGCCGCCGAGGTGACCGGCCAGCCGTTCGAGGCGGGCGGAGCTGTCGGCGTTCAGCCCGGTGACGTGCACGGTCTTGCCGCGGGCGGCGTACTTCGCCCGGACCGCGTCCAGCGCCGCGACGGTGGAGGCGTCCCAGACGTGCGCCGCGGACAGGTCGATCTCGACGTGCCCGGGGTCGCCGGGGTAGTCGAACCGGGTGACGAGGTCGTTGGAGGAGGCGAAGAACAGCGCGCCGGAGACCGAGTACACGCGGGTGGTTCCGGCGGGGTCCAGGACGCTGGTGACCTCGACCAGGTGCGCGACGCGCCGGGCGAACAGCAGGGCGGCGATCAGGACCCCCACGACGACGCCGATGGCCAGGTTGTCGGTGGCCACCACCACGACGACGGTGGCGACCATGACGGCGGTCTCGCTCCGGGGCATCCGGCGCAGCGTGGCGGGGTGGACGGAGTGCCAGTCGAAGGTGCCGACCGCCACCACGACCATCACCGCGACCAGGGCGGCCATCGGGATGACGGCCACCACGTCGCCCAGGCCCACGACCAGGATGAGCAGGAAGACCCCGGCCAGGAACGTCGAGGCGCGGGTGCGGGCCCCGGCCTTCACGTTGATCATCGTCTGGCCGATCATCGCGCAGCCGCCCATCCCGCCGAAGAAACCGGTGATGACGTTCGCCGCGCCCTGCCCCCACGCCTCGCGGCCCTTGCGCGAGGGCGTGTCGGTGACGTCGTCGACGAGCTTGGCCGTCATGAGGGATTCCATCAGCCCGACCAGGGCCATGCCCAGGGCGTAGGGGGCGATGACCGACAGGGTGTGGAAGGTCAGCGGCACGTCGGGGATGAGCAGGAACGGCAGGCTGTCGGGCAGCTCCCCCTGGTCGCCGACGTTCGGGACGGCCAGGTGCGCGGCGACGGTGACGACGGTGAGCAGCACGATCGCGACCAGCGGGGCCGGGACGGCCTTGGTCAGGCGGGGGAAGAAGACCATCAGCGCGATGCCGGCGGCGACCATCGGGTAGACGACCCACGGCACGTCGCGCAGGTGCGGCACCTGCGCGAGGAAGATCAAGATGGCCAGGGCGTTGACGAAGCCGACCATCACGCTGCGGGGCACGTAGCGCATCAGCTTGGCCACCCCCAGCAGGCCCAGGGCCACCTGCAGCACGCCGGCGAGGATGACGGTGGCCAGCAGGTGGTCCAGGCCGTGCTCGCGCACGACGGGGGCGATGACCAGGGCGATCGCGCCGGTCGCGGCGGAGATCATCGCCGGGCGCCCGCCGAGGACGGCGATGGAGACGGCCATCGTGAAGGAGGCGAACAGCCCCACGCGGGGGTCGACGCCGGCGATGACGGAGAACGAGATCGCCTCCGGGATCAGGGCCAGGGCCACGACGAGGCCGGCGAGGGCTTCGGTGCGCAGCACCCGGGGCGTCAGCCACGGCGGCCGGCGGCGCCGGGTGGCCGGTGCGGCGGTGGCCGGGGGAGCGGCGGGAGGGGCCAACGGGTGCTCCGTTCCACGGGGTCGTCGGGCGCTCGGCGGGTGGGTCGGTCGCGCCAGGGCGTAGTGGCTCGTGCGCTGGCTGCGACGACGTCGTGACGAACTGACCCGATCGGTTGACGGTGTCTCGTCCTGCCCGCAACTCTACCCTCACGTAAGGGTAGAGTCCGGGTCGCGGTCGCCGCCGCCAGCGGCCGTCCGCCCGTGCGGGGGACCTCCCCGGGCGGCGCATCGCGCTGCCCCGCAGCCGGTCCCACCCAGGTCGACGAGATGAGGACGAGTGAGCACCACTCCCGGCCGGCCCGCCGGCCGCCGCGACCACCAGCGCCACACCCGGACCCCGCAGACGCTGGCCGAGGCCTTCGACCCGCGCAGCAACGCCCTGGACCTGCTGCGCCTGCTGCTGGCCACCACCGTCGCGGTGGTGCACACCGCGCTCATCGGCACCGGCCGGCAACCCCAGGCCGGTTCGACGGACCTGGGCAGCCTCGCCGTGGACGGGTTCTTCGTCCTCAGCGGGTTCCTCGTCGCGCGCAGCTACCTGCGGCTGAACTCCCTGCGGCGGTACCTCTGGCACCGTGCGCTGCGGATCCTGCCGGGTTTCTGGCTCTCCCTGCTGCTCACCGCCGGAGTCGTCGCACCGCTGCTGGCCGTCCTCGAGGGCCGCCCGGCGACCTCGGTGCTCACCGGGCCCGACTCCGCGCTCGACTACCTGACCCGCAACGCGTCCCTGCAGATCCAGCAGTTCGGCATCAGCGGACTGGCCGGGGGTTCCGGCGCCCCGGACGTCGTCAACGGGTCCCTGTGGACGCTCTTCTTCGAAGCCTGCTGCTACGCCATCATCGCCGTCCTCGGCGTGGTGGGGGTCCTGCGCCGGCAGCGGTGGCTGGTGCTGGCCCTGCTGACGGTCCTGTGGGTGCTGACCGTCGCCGCCACCGCCGGTTTCAACCCGCTGGGGTCCGAGCTCATGCTGCGGCTGGGTTTCGTCTTCCTGCTCGGCACCGCCGGGTACCTGTTCGCCGACCGGGTCCCCGTGCGGGGGTGGCTGGCCGCGGTCAGCCTGCTCCTGGTCGTCGTCGGGTTGCACACCCTGCCGGACTACCGGGCGCTGGGAGGCCCGGCGTTCGCCTACCTGTGCCTGTGGGCCGTGGTGCGCTGCCCGCTGCGCCCGCGCCTGCGGTGGGACCTGTCCTACGGCACGTACGTCTGGCACTGGCCGGTCGCCCAGGTGCTGTTCGCCCTCGGCGCGGCCACGCTCACCGCGGTCCCCTTCGTCGTGCTCGGCCTCGCGGTGACCGCGGTGGTCGCCACCGCGTCGTGGCTGCTCGTCGAACGTCCCGCGCTGGGCTGGAAGGACGCCGCCTGGATCACCGGGACCTCCGGGTCCCCGGGTCGCGGAACCCGGCGGGAGGAGCTGCGGTCGCGGTCGTGAGGCCGGTCCCCGTCCGCCGGTGCGCCCGGGCCAGGTGCTCCCCGCGCTCGCGGAGGAGTTCGCGCAGCTCCGGCGGGTCGAGGACCTCCACCCCGGGGACCGCGCACAACTGGTCGGCGGCGACGTCGACGCCCTCCACCCCCAGCCGCACCTCCACCCGGCCGCCCGGCAGCGCGACGGCGTCCTGCGCGGCGGCGGCGGTGAGCCGGCCCGGGACGTGGCGCACCAGGTCGGGCAGGTTCGCGGCGGGCAGGGCGAGGCGGACCCGGACGCGGCGCAGGTCGGCGTCGAACGCATCGGCGGCGTCCTGCCAGTAGCGGTGCAGGTCGAAACCCGCCGGGCGCACCACCGCCTCGGCCCGCACCGTGACGGCCTCCACCCGCGCGGTGCGGTACGTGCGCGGCGCCCCGCGGTGCGCCGCGACCAGGTACCACCGCCCCGCCTTGAGCACGAGGCCGAGCGGGTCGAGCCGGCGCGCCACGGAACGCTCGGCGCGCCGGTAGCGCACGTCGACGCGGCGGCCCGTCCAGACGGCCCGGGCGAGGTCGCCCAGCGCGCCCTCCGGCGCCGCGGGGCGGAACCAGCCGGTGGTGTCCAGCAGCACGCGCTCGTTCACGACGTCCAGCTGCGCCTGCACCCGCGCGGGCAGGCCGGACCGCAGCTTGGAGCGCGCGACGGCGAGCACCGCGCCCAGGCCCAGGTCGGCGGCCGCCCCGCCGCCGAGACCGAGCGCGGTCACCTCGTCCGGCGACAGGCCCTCCACCGGGGACCGCCACCGGTCGACGATGCCGATCCCCCCGCCCGCGCCCTGCACCGCGTACAACGGCGCCCCGGCCAGCTGCAGCGCCGCGACGTCGCGGTAGACGGTGCGGACCGAGACGCCCAGCTCCGCGGCCAGCGCGGGCGCCGTGGTGCGGCGGTCGCGCTGGACGCACAGCAGCAGGGCCACGAGCCGGGAGGACCGCACCCCCCCGACCGTAGCGGCGGACCTGACAGCAGGTGTCAGGTCCGCGCCGGAGGATCGGTCCATGACCTCAGCGGAGAAACCCCTGACCGGTTCCGTCGCACTCGTCGCGGGCGCCACCCGCGGCGCCGGCCGCGGGATCGCCGTCGCCCTGGGCGCCGCCGGCGCCACCGTCTACTGCAGCGGACGCAGCACCCGCGGGAAGCGGTCGGACTACGACCGGCCCGAGACCGTCGAGGAGACCGCCGGACTGGTCGACGCCGCCGGCGGCACGGGCGTCGCCTGCGTCACCGACCACCTCGACCCGGCCCGGGTGCGGGCGCTGGTGCAGCGCATCGACGACGAACGGGGACGGCTGGACGTCCTGGTCAACGACATCGGCGGCGAGCACTACGTCGACTTCGGCAAACCCCTGTGGGAGTACGACCTCGACCGCGGCCTGGCCCTGCTGCGCGCCGGCCTGGAGACCCACCTCGTCACCAGCGCCGTCGCGCTCGGCCTGCTCACCCGCCGGCCCGGCGGCCTCGTCGTCGAGGTCACCGACGGCACGACCGCGTTCAACACCCCCCGCTTCCGCGAGACCGTGTTCATGGACGTCACCAAGCACGCCGTGAACCGCCTCGCCTGGGCGCAGGGGCACGAACTGGAACCCGTCGGCGGCACGGCCGTCGCCGTCACGCCCGGTTGGCTGCGCTCGGAGATGATGCTCGACGTCTTCGGCGTGCGCGAGGACAACTGGATCGAGGCGACGCGGCGGCCGCGCACCGACGGCCCCGACCCGGCCGACTTCGCCGTCTCCGAGTCACCGGTGATGATCGGTCGCGCGGTCGCGGCGCTGGCCGCCGACCCCGGCAAGGCCCGCTGGAACGGGGCGTCGGTCACCTCGCACCAGCTCGCCGAGCACTACGGCACCACCGACGCCGACGGTTCCCGGCCGGACGCCTGGCGGTACGTCGAGGAGGTCCGCGAGAAGGGCCTGCCCGCCGACGTCACCGGGTACCGGTGACGGGTCCCGCGGTGCAGGGGCTAGCTCCCGCCGTCGTGGCCGGTCGGGAACTGCTCCAGGGGCGGTGCGGTGGTCGGCGAGGTGGCGGCGCCACCGGGAGGTCGCTGCGGGCCGGAAAGCCCCCGCAGCCGGGCTCAGCTCACTGTCTCCTCGTCGTGTTTCGTCGGTGTTTCGATCACGAAACGATCTGTGGTGGTTATCGTTCGTAGCGCGCGGTCGTCAGCAGGACCACGGAGGCGCAGTGCGGGGAAGCCATCCGGTGCTGCCGGGTGGCGTCGTACCAGAGGCTGTCGCCGGCCTCCAGGTGGTGGACCTCGCCGTCCAGCTCCAGGTCCAGGCACCCGCTGAGGACGTGCGTGTGGTCCTCGCCCCGGTGCCGGAACGGCGCGGGGTCGCGGTAGCCGCCCGGCATCTCGATCCGGTAGGCCTCCAGGAGGTGCCCGGGACCGACGTGCAGGAGGGTGGTCGCGGCGGCCTCCCCGGCGCCGGACGCGGGCAGTGCGGGGGCGTGGCCGTCCCCGAGCCGGCCCTCGCCGCGGGGCAGCAGGTCGGCGGGGCCGGCACCCAGGGCCTCGGCCACCACGTACAGCGTCATGACGCTGGGCAGGACCGCGCCGTTCTCCACCCCCGACAGCATCGACTGCGAGACCCCGGCCTGCGCCGCCAGCGTCCGGGTGGACAGGCCGAGGCGCTCCCGCCGCTGCCGGATCGCCGCCCCGATCGCGGCCCGCAGGTCCTCGGTGTCCGTCCCGGCGCTCACGCGTGGGCACCCGCGGCGACGCCCGTCGCAGCGGCCACCGTGACCAGGGCTGTCGCCGGCCCGTCGACGGAGGCCAGCCGGTGCGGGACCGGGCCCTCCACCCGCAGGGCCTCCCCCTCGAGCAGGCGGACCGGGTCCGTGCTCTCGCGCAGCACCTCCGGCGACCGCTTCGTCGCCACCACCGACCCCGCCGTCACCGGCGAGGACGACGGCCTGCGCTTCGGCAGCTACGGCCTGGACCAGTGCCTGGACCTGGTGGAGCGGGAACTGCCGCGCGGCGGGGAACCCGTCCCGCGGGGCCCGGGCTGGCGCACCGGCTCCGGGATCGCCCTGTCGATGATCGCCACCGTCCCGCCGCGGGGGCACTTCGCGGAAGCCTCCGCCCGCCTGCTCGCCGACGGGACCTGGCAGCTGGACGTGGGAACCGCCGAGTTCGGCAACGGCACGACGACCGTCCACACCCAGATCGGCGTGCAGGCCCTGAGCACCACCGCCGACCGGTTGCGGTTGCGGCAGGCCGACACCGACGTCACCGGCCACGACACCGGGGCGTTCGGTTCGGCCGGCTCCGTCGTGGCCGGCAAGGCGCTGCTGATCGCGTGCGAACGCCTGGCGGGGCAGGTGCGGGCGCTGGCCGCCGACCTGCTCGGCACCGACGTGACCGCGGCCGTGCTGGGACCGGAGGGGGTGCGTTGCGGGGAACGCCTCGTCCCGCTGGCCGAGCTGCACGCCCACGCGGTGCGCACCACCGGCGCCGCGCCGCGGGCCGACGGAGCCGACGACGCCGCGTTGCGCTCCGTCGCGTTCAACGTCCAGGGTTTCCGCGTCGCCGTGGACACCGGCACCGGCGAGGTGCGCGTCCTGCGCTCGGTGCACGCCGTCGACGCGGGGGTCGTCCTCAACCCGGTGCAACTGCGCGGTCAGGTCGAGGGCGGTGTCGCGCAGGCGATCGGATCGGCCCTGTTCGAGGAGGTGCACCGCGCGGACGACGGCCGCCCCCTCACGGTGTCGCTGCGGGAGTACCACGCCCCGCGCGCCGCCGACCTGGGCGTGACGGAGGTGCTGTTCGCCGACACCGTCGACGCGGTCGGCCCGCTGGGGGCGAAGTCGATGAGCGAGGCGCCCTACAACCCCGTCGCCCCCGCCCTGGCGAACGCGGTGCGCGACGCGGTCGGGGTGCGGTTGCGGGAGCTGCCGATGCGCCCGGACCGCGTGTGGCGCGCCCTGCGGGGGGAGGCCGGCCGTGCGTGAGGTGTTCCCGCAGCTGCGTCGGCTGCTGGCCGCCGGTGAGCCCTGCGCCGTGGCCACGGTGTTCCGGACCGAGGGGTCGGCCCCGCGCCCGGCCGGGGCGTCCCTGGTCGTGACCGGCGACGGGGCCGTGGTCGGCAGCGTCTCCGGCGGCTGCGTCGAGAGCGCGGTGTACGAGCTGTGCCGGCAGGCCCTGGAGGACGGGCGCGCGCGCACCGAGCGGTTCGGGGCCGACGACGACCCGTTCGCGGTGGCCCTGACGTGCGGCGGCACCCTGGACGTCCTGGTCCGGGTCGTCACCGGGGCCGCGGACGACCCGCTGCGCCGGGCCGTGCGGGCCGAGGCGGACGGGCGGGCCGTGGTCGTGGCCACCGTCGTCGGTCCTGCGGGCAGCGCGCTGCTGGGGCGGGGTCTGGTCGTCGGCGGGGCGGGGGCCGAGGGCACGACGGGCGACGCGGACCTCGACGACGCCGTGGTGCGCGGCGCCGGGGAGGTGCTGGGCGCCGGTGACGACGCGCGCGTCCTGCGCCTGGGGGCTGCGGGTCCTCGCGGTGGCGCCGTGGAGGTCCTGGTCGAACCGGTGGCCCCGCCGCCGCGGATGCTGCTGTTCGGGGCCGTCGAGCCGGTCGCGGCGCTGACGCGGCTGGGGAGGTTCCTCGGGTACCGGGTCACCGTCTGCGACGCGCGGGCCGTGTTCGCGACGCCGGAGCGCTTCCCCGACGCGGACGAGGTCGTCGTGCGGTGGCCCGTCGAGTACCTGCGCACGACCGCCGTGGACGAGCGCACCGTGGTCTGCGTCCTCACCCACGACGAGAGGTTCGACGTCCCGCTCCTGGAGGAGGCGCTGCGCGGGCCCGCCGGGTACGTCGGCGCGCTGGGGTCGCGCCGGACCCACCGCGAGCGGGTGGACCGGCTGCTGGCCCGGGGCGTGAGCCCGGTGCAGCTGGGGCGGCTGTTCGGCCCCGTCGGGCTGGACCTGGGCGCCCGCAGCCCGGAGGAGACCGCGGTGTCGATCGTCGCGGAGCTGATCGCCCACCGGAACGGGGGCAGCGGGGCACCGCTGCGCTCCACCGACGGGCCGATCCACCGGAGCGGTCAGCGGGGTGGGCGTCCGGCCGCGGTCGGTGCGCACCCCCGGCCGGCGGTGGGGTGCGGGCGGTGACGACCCCGGTGCGGACGGGACGGAGCACGAGCGCGGGAGCAGGAGGAGCGGTGACCGGTTCGACGGCGGGCGGGGCGCGCGAGGTCGTCCTCGCGCCGGACGAGGTCCTGCGGCCGGGGCCGGTCGACACCCACGTCCACGTCGACGAACCCGGCCGCACCGGGTGGGAGGGTTCCGCCTCCGCCACCCGGGCCGCGGCCGCCGGTCGGTGCGTCGTCGACGTGGGGTCCCGGGGCGGCGGTTCACCGGGCTGGTCCGCTCGGCCTGGCGGCGGGGGGCGCCCCGACCTGGACGGCGAGCCGCGCGGGGAGCTCCTGACCCGCCCGTGAGCCGTCGCCGCCCCGGTTCGGGACGGCCTCAGGCCGGCCGGATCCCGGTGAGCTCGACGAGGTCGCTCTTGCGGATCAGGCCGTGGACCCCGCTGACCCGGTCCACGACCTGGGAGACGGCGAAGTCGCCCGCGGCGGAGAGGTAGGCCAGGGCGTGGGCGGGGTCCATGCCCAGGTCGACGAGCAGCGCGACGGCGGTGCGGACGGCGATGCGCATCGCCTCGTCGAGGTCGGCGTCGATCCCGATGGGCACCAGCAGGTCGGGGGTCTCGCCCCACAGCGCGTCGCGGACCCGGACGGCGTCGGCGGGCACGAGGTCGAGGCGCAGGCGGGCGCGCAGCGGGGCCTCGAACGCCGTCAGCGCGACCTCCCCGTCCCCCTGGGAGTAGTGCGGGTCGCCGACGTGGAGCAGCGCTCCGTCCACCTGGACGGGCAGGTGCAGGGTCGAGCCGACGCCCAGGGCCGAGACGTCGAGGTTGCCGCCGTGCGTGCCGGGCGGGACGGAGTGCAGGCGCGCGGGGCCGGGGGTCGCGACGCCGACGAGGCCGAGGAAGGGCTTGAGCGGGAAGCGGACCCGGGCGCCGGTGCGCGCACCGGCGGGCATGCTGCCGTGCCGGGCGCCGGTGACCGGGTCGGTCTCCACGCGGGCCAGCACGGACACGACGTCCACGCCGCCGGCGGGGAACTCCCCGGGCAGCGCGCCGCGGCCGTGCCGGTTGCTGACGACGCCGTAGTCGGCGCGCAGCCGCAGGTCCTGCACGGTGACGGACAGCACGTCGCCGGGCCGGGCGCCCCGGACCCGCACGGGGCCGGTGACGACGTGCGGCCCCTGGGTGGCCGGGTCGTGCGGGACGGTCCGGGCGATCTCGACCGCGTCGGGGAGCACGGCCGCGGCCTCGATGCCGAGGGCGGTGAAGAACGTCAGGGGGTCGCGGCCCTGGTCCTCCAGGAGGCCCTCGTGGCTGACGGTGTCGACGACGACGACGTCGCCGGGGTCGACCTCCAGGGCGGGCCGGTCGCCGGCGCGGGGCAGGTCGCCCCAGCGGACGGTGCCGGGGGTCGAGGGCAGCAGGTGGACCGTCACTCGGGGCTCCCGGGGTCGGTGGGGGGTGGCCGGTGGAACGTTAGTTGCATAGTATGGCGATCGTGGAACAGTTGATCCAGCGCCCCCCGGTGGACCCGGCCCTCCGGCGCACCTCCGTCGGATCTCCCGTCGCCCCGCCCCCGCGGCTGCTCATGGGCCCCGGCCCCATCACCGTCGACCCCCGGGTCCTGCGGGCCATGTCCGCCCAGCTGGTCGGGCAGTACGACCCGGCCATGACGGCCTACATGAACGAGACGCAGGCCCTCTTCCGCGAGGTGTTCGCCACCACCAACGAGGCGACCGTCCTGGTCGACGGCACCTCCCGCGCCGGCATCGAGGCCGCGCTGGTCTCCCTCATCACCCCCGGCGACACCGTCCTCGTCCCCGTCTTCGGCCGGTTCGGGCACCTGCTGCGCGAGATCGCCGAGCGGTGCGGCGCCGACGTCCACGTCCGCGAGGTGCCGTGGGGGCAGGTGTTCACCCTCGAGGCCCTCGAGGAGGCCGTCCGCGAGGTGCGCCCGAAGCTCGTCGCCCTGGTCCAGGGCGACACGTCCACGACGATGAACCAGCCCCTGGAGGGCGTGGGGGCGATGTGCCACCGCCACGGCGCCCTGCTCTACGTGGACGTCACGGCGTCCCTGGCGGGCAACCCGTTCGCGATGGACGCCTGGGAGGTCGACGCCGCCACCGCCGGCCTGCAGAAGTGCCTCGGCGGGCCCTCCGGCAGCGCGCCGCTGTCGCTGTCGCCGCGGGCCGTGGAGGTCGTCGACGCCCGCCGCAGCGTCGAGGCCGGCCTGCGCACCGACCCCGGCTCCGACGACGGGGCCGCACCCACCGGGGTGCGGATCCGGTCGAACTACTTCGACCTCGCCATGATCCTGGACTACTGGGGCGAGGAGCGGCTGAACCACCACACCGAGGCCACCACGATGCTCTACGGCGCGCGCGAGTGCGCCCGCCTGGTCCTGGAGGAGGGGCTGGAGAACACCGTCGCCCGCCACCGGCTGCACGGGGACGCGGTGCTGGCCGGGGTCCGCGGGCTGGGGCTGTCGGTGTTCGGCGACGTGGCGCACAAGATGCACAACGTCGTCGCCGTCGAGATCCCCGCCGGGGTGGACGGGGAGGCGGTGCGCGCCGAGCTCCTCCACGACTACGGCATCGAGATCGGCACCAGCTTCGGCCCGCTCGCCGGACGGGTGTGGCGCATCGGCACCATGGGTTACAACGCCCGCAAGGACGCCGTGCTGGTGACCCTCGCCGCGCTGGAGCAGGTGCTGCGCCGGCACGGCGCGCCCGTCGCGCCCGGCGGCGGGACCGTTGCGGCGCAAGAGGTCTACTCGGGGTTTCCCGCGTGAGCCCGGAAACTCCCGCCGACGCCCGGCGGGTCCTGGACCGCTGCGACGAACTCGCCGCGGTGTCGTCCTCGGCCACCGGGGTCGAACGCGTCCACCTCTCGCCCGAGCACGCCCGCGCCAACGCGATCGCGGCGGACTGGATGGCGCAGGCCGGCCTGCGCACCTGGTGCGACCAGGCCGGCAACCAGTGGGGGCGGCTGGAGGGCCGCGAACCCGGCCTGCCCGCCCTGGTGCTCGGGTCGCACCTGGACACGGTCACCGACGCCGGGCGCTACGACGGGATCCTCGGGGTGCTGTCCGCGATCGAGGTCGCCCGCCGGCTCGCCCCCCGGGCGGGTGAGCTGCCCTTCGCGCTGGAACTCGTCGCGTTCTCCGACGAGGAGGGCACCCGCTTCTCCACCGCGCTGACGGGCAGCTCCGCCGTCGCCGGGACCTGGCACGAGGACTGGTGGGAGCGGACCGACCGCGACGGCGTCACGGTGCGGCAGGCGGCCGAGGCGTTCGGGCTGGACCCCTCCCGGATCGGCGAGGCCGCGCGGGAACCGCAGGATCTCGTCGGCTACCTGGAACTGCACATCGAGCAGGGCCCGCAGCTCGAGGCCGCCGGCCGCGCCCTCGGCGTCGTCGCCTCCATCGCCGGGGCGCGCCGCTTCACCGGCCGCGTCGTCGGCGAGGCCCGCCACGCCGGGGGGACCCCCTACCCGAAGCGCCGCGACGCCCTCGTGGGGGCCGGCGAGGTCGTGCTGGCCGTGGAGCGCCTCGCCGTCGAGCTCGACGGGATCGCGACCGTCGGCCGCCTCCAGGCCTTCCCCGGTGGCGTGAACGTCGTCCCCGGCCTCGTGGAGTTCTCCCTCGACGTCCGCGCCGAGCACGACGCCGACCGCGACGCCCTCGTCGAGGCGATCACCGCCCACGCCCGCGCTGCCTGCGCGCGCCGGGGCCTGGGTCTGGAGCTGACCGAGACCCACCGCGCCGCCGGCGTCTACTGCGACGCGGAGCTGACGGCGTCGGTGGTGGCCGGCATCGCCGCCACCGGCGACCACGACCCGCTGCGGACCTGGTCGCGCGCCGGGCACGACGCGATGGCGATCGCCGCGATCACCCCCGTCGCCATGGTCTTCGTGCGGTGCGAGGACGGCATCAGCCACGCCCCCACCGAGGCGGTCACCCTCCCCGACGTCGCCGCGGGCATCGACGCGCTGGAGGCGGCCGTGCTCGACGTCGCCGCGCGGCGCTCGTGACCGGTCCCGAGCGGTCCCCCGGGGGCGGCGTGCGCGAGCGCGTCGAGCGGGCGTGGCCGGACCTCACCCCCGCCGAGCGGCAGGTCGCGCGGTTCGTGCTCGAACGGGCCGACGACCTGGCCGGGTTCAGCGGCGCGGAGGTCGCCGAGCGCGCCGGGGCGTCGAAGGCGACGGTCAGCCGCTTCTTCCGGCGGCTGGGGTTCTCCTCCTACGCCCAGGCCCGGGCCGACGCCCGCTCGCCCCGGGCCCGGGGCGTCCCCACCGGCGGGCTGCCGCCCGGCAGCGCGGACCCGGCCGCGGTCCACCTCGCCCACGACGTCGAGAACCTCACCCGCACCGCGGCGGCCCTGGCCGCCGCGGACCTCGACGCCGTGACCACCCTCCTCGCGCGGGCCCGCCGGGTGCTCGTCCTGGGCTGGCGCAACAGCTACCCCGTGGCGCTGCACCTGCGCGAGCAGCTCCTGCAGGCCCGTGACGACGTGGCGGTGGGGCCCCAGCCGGGGCAGACCGTGGCCGAGGAGCTCGCCGGGCTCGGCGGCCGGGACGTCCTCGTCGTCGTCGGGTTCCGCCGCCGCACCCCGGCGGTGCCGGCCGCGCTGCGGCTCGCCTCCGGTCTCGGCGTCCCCTGCGTCGTGCTCACCGACCCCGCCGCCACCCCGCCGCCGGTCCCGGTGGCCCACCGGCTCGTCGTCCCGGTCGAGGGCCCCGGGGCCTTCGACAGCTACGCCGCGGTCATGATGACCGTCGCGGTGCTGGCCGAGGGCGTCCTGGCCCGGCGGGGCGGACCCGGCCAGGAGCGGGCGCGGGCGGTGGCGTCGGTGCACGACGCGCTGGGGGAGCTCGAGCAGCACTGATCCGGCGGCCCGGCCACCACCCGGCCACCACCCGGCCACCACCCGGCCCGTCGGCCACCAGCCGCCCGGTGCCACGGCCCGCCCACGCGGTGGGCCCACGAGAGGAGAGGACACGTGCGCGACGTCGACGAAGGCGGCCTGCTGGCTGCGGCGGCCCGCTACGAGGAAGCCCTGCGCGAGGACGACCTCGACGCGCTGGACGCCTCCTTCGCCCCCGGGCCGGGGACCCTGCGGGCCGAGGGCGGGACGGCGCTGGTCGGGCACGACCTGATCTCCGCGTTCCGGCGCGACCGCGGCGGGGCGCCCGCGCGGTGGCTGCGGCGGGTGCACCTGCGCGCGCTCTCACCCGACGACGCGGTCACCGTCTCCGAGACCGAGCGGCGCGACGGTGGCCGCGGGCTGCAGACCCAGGTGTGGCACCGCGGGCCCGCCGGCTGGCGGGTCACCGCCGCCCACGTCTCGGGAGCCGCGCCCCTCGCCCCGGCCGAGCCGATCGGGCCACCCGTCCCCGGTGCCGCCCCCACCCCCGCGACCACCGCAACCTCCGCGACTTGGCGCACCCCCGACGGTGCGACGGCCCTGCCCGCCGGGACGGGGACCGGCCCGCTGGCGGGGGTCCGCACCGCCGTGAAGGACCTCGTCGCCGTCGCCGGGCAGCGCACCGGGGGCGGGGTGCCGCGGTGGCTGGACCGGGCGCGCCCCGAGACGGCGAACGCCCCGGCGCTGCAGGCGTTGCTGGACGCCGGCGCCGAGGTCGTCGGCATCGCCCGGACCGACGAGCTGGCGTTCTCCCTCATGGGCGTCAACGCCCACCACGGCACCCCGCCCAACCCCGCCGCCCCCGGCCGGGTCCCCGGCGGCTCCTCCTCCGGCTGCGCCGCGGCGGTCGCCTCCGGAGCCGCGGACCTGGGCCTGGGCACCGACACGGCGGGATCGCTGCGCGTGCCCGGCTCCTTCACCGCGCTCTACGCCTGGCGACCCACCCACGGCGCCGTCGACACCACCGGGGTCCTGCCGCTCGCACCGTCCTTCGACACCGTCGGCCTCCTCGCGCGGGACGCCGGGGTGCTCGCGGCGGCCGCGGCGGTCCTGCTGCCCCCGCCGTCGGTGCCCGTGCAGCGGCCCGCGGCCCTGCTGCGCAGCCGCACCCTGCTGCAGCTGGCCGAGCCCGCCACGGCGCTCGCGGTGGAGGCCGCGCTGAGGGCGCTGGCCGTGCAGACGGGTCTGCCGCTGCGCGACGTCGACGACGTCGGCGCCGACTTCACCCCCGGGGAGGTCGCGGCCTGGACGGAGGCCTTCCGCACCGTGCAGGCCGCCGAGGCGTGGGCCGCTCACGGCGCGTTCGCCACCGCCGACCCCGGCGCCCTCTCCCCGGCGGTGCTGGCCCGGTTCCGGGCCGGTGCCGACGTCGGCCCCGGCGCCCTCGCGGCCGCGCGGGCGGTGGTGGCCCGGACCCGCCGGCGGGTGGACGACCTCCTGGGCCACGGCTGGTTGTGCCTGCCGAGCACCGCTTCCCCGGCGCCGCCGCTCGACGCCACCCCCGAGGAGTTCGAGGCCGCCCGCGCCGGGACGCTGGCCCTGTCGACCCTCGCCTCCCAGGCCGGGACCCCCGCCCTGGGCCTGCCGTGGGGCCGGGTCGGGCAGCTGCCCGTCGGCCTGTGCGTGCTGGCGCCCCGCGGCGCGGACCGGTCGCTGCTGGCCCTGCTGACCGAGGTCGCGCCCACCACGCCCCACCCGACCCAGAGCACGACGGAGGACCCGTGACCCGCGACGGCGACGAGCCCGGCACCACCCCCACCCCGACCGCCGGCCGGGCTCCGTCGCGAGCGGCGTCGTGGCACCTGGCGCTGATGCTGGTCCTGACGTTCTCCACCGGGATCGTCGACGCGGTCGGGTACCTGGGGCTGGACCGGGTGTTCACCGCGAACATGACCGGCAACGTGGTGATCCTGGGCATGGCGTTGACCGGGGCGCAGGACCTGCCCGTCCTGGGCCCGTCCCTGGCGCTGGTGGGTTTCGTGCTGGGGGCCGCGCTGGTGGGTCGGGTCCTGCGGCGGGCGGCGACGGGGTGGACGACGGCCTCGAGCGTGGTCTTCGCGGTCGTCGGGGCCGGGCTGGGGGTGCTGGCCGGGGTCGTGGCCGGCCTGGGGGACGCGGTGCCGGTGGAGGTGGGGTCGACCCCGCCGCCGGCGGCGCTGGCGGTGACCGGGGTGCTGGGGGTGCTGATGGGGGCCCAGGCCGCGGCGGCGCGCCGGCTGGCGGTCAAGGACGTCACCACGGTCGTGGTGACCTCGACCCTGACCGGGTTGGCTGCCGATTCCCGCCTGGCCGGGGGGACGGGGGAGGGGTGGCGGCGCCGGCTGGGGGCGGTGGTGCTCATCCTGGCCGGTGCGGCGGCGGGGGCGGCGTTGCTGCGCTGGCACATCGGTGCGGGTTTGGGCGTGGCCGGGGTGATCACCGTGGTCTGCGCCTTGCTGGGGCACCTGCGCGCCCACCACCGGCGGGCCGCGGTCCCGGCCGCCCGGTAGCGCTCCGCCGGAGCGGGGCCACCCCCACCGCCGGCCGAGCGGGAGGTGCCGGTACCGGGCCGCCACTAGGCTCCACGGCGTCGACGGGGCACGGCCGGCCTCGCCGCCCACCCACCTCCGAGGAGCGACACGATGGCTCGGCGACCGGCCGTCTCCAGCGTCCAGATCGCCCGCGAGGCGGGGGTCGCGCAGTCGACGGTCTCGCGCGTCCTCAACGGCGGCAGCGTGGCGCCGGAGACCCGCCGCCGGGTGCTGGAGGTCCTGGCCCGGCACGACTACCAGCCGAACTCGGCGGCCCGGGCGCTGGTCGCCGCCCGCAGCGGCCTGGTCGGGGTCGTGGTCCGGGACCTGACCAACCCCTTCTACCCGGTCATGGTGCGGGCGGTGGAGCGCGTCCTGCACGAGCGGGGGCTGCGGTTGCTGCTGCTCAGCGACGTGACGACGGCGCAGGAGAGCCTGGCGGTGCTGCGCCGCGAGCGCGTCGACGGGGTGGTGTTCACCTCCGCCGTCCGCGACGACCCGCTGGCGTGGCCGGTGAGCGAGCACGGCATCCCGGTGGTGCTGTGCCACCGGACCATCGCGGGTTTCCCCGGCGACCAGGTCGAGGCGGACAACGTCGGCGCGGCGCGGCTGGCCGCCGACCACCTGCTGGACCTGGGGCACCGCCGGCTGGGGATGCTGTGCGGCACCGCGCAGGCCAGCACCGCCGAGCAGCGCGCGGCGGGTTTCCGGGCGCGGGTGGCCGAGCGCGCCCCGGGAGCGGAACTGGTCACCGTGCAGGGCGGGTACGACTACGCCACCAGCCACGCGGCGGTGCGGGAGCTGCTGGCCGGTCCCGGCCGTCCGAGCGCGCTGTTCTGCCACAACGACGTGATGGCCCACGCGGCGCTGAACGCGGCCACCGCCGAGGGTGTCGACGTGCCCGGCGGGCTGAGCGTCGTCGGCTGCGACGACGCGCCCGCGTCGGCCTGGGAGCGGATCGCGCTGACGACGGTCCGCCAGCCGCTGTCCCGCATCGCGGAGGTGGCCGCGCGGCTGCTGCTGGAGCGGCTGGAGGACCCCGAGGCGCCGCTGCGGCACGAGGTGCTGCCGGTGGAGCTGGTGCGGCGCAGCACGACCGCGCCGCCGGAGGGCTGAGCGCGAGCGGGTGGCGGTTGACGGGTCGCGAACCCGGCGCCTACGGTGGCACCACTCGTTGGATACGTATCCAACGCCCGTGACCCACCGCCCGGACGGCCCGGGACGACGGCGCCGCGCCGCAGCGGGCCGCGACCAGCAGGACCGAGACCAGCAGGACCGAGACACCGACGTCACCACGGAGCTGAGATGTCCCACACCCTCAAGGCCGCCACCTCGACCCCCACCACGTTCGCCGGCGACGACGCCGTCGCCGGGACCGTGCGCGGGATCATCGCCGACGTGCGCACCCGCGGCGACGAGGCGGTGCGCGAACTGTCCGCCCGCTTCGACCGCTGGGAACCGGCGTCCACCCGCCTGAGCCCCGAGCAGGTCGACGAGATCGTCGCCACCCTGCCCCAGCAGGTCGTCGACGACATCACGACCGTCCAGGCCAACGTCCGCCGCTTCGCCGAGGCCCAGCGCGCGTCCATGACCGACATCGAGGTCGAGACCGAACCCGGGGTGTTCCTCGGGCACCGGCACCTGCCCGTCGCCGCCGTCGGCGCGTACGTCCCCGGCGGCCGCTACCCCCTGACCGCCTCCGCGCACATGACCATCGTCACCGCCAAGGTGGCCGGGGTCCCGCGCGTCGTGGCCTGCACGCCCCCCATCCGCGGCGAGGTCCCCGCCGCGACGATCGCCGCCATGCACCTGGCCGGCGCCGACGAGATCCACGTCCTGGGCGGGGTGCAGGCGGTCGCCGCCATGGCCGTCGGCACCGAGAGCATCGCGCGCGTCGACATGCTCGCCGGCCCGGGCAACGCCTACGTCGCCGAGGCCAAGCGGCAGTTGTTCGGCGAGGTCGGCATCGACCTGTTCGCCGGGCCCACCGAGATCCTCGTCGTCGCCGACGACAGCGCCGACCCGTTCGTCGTGGCCGTCGACCTGCTCTCCCAGGCCGAGCACGGCCCCGACTCCCCGGCCGTCCTCGTCACCACCAGCGCCGAACTCGGCCGCCGGGTCCTGGAGCACGTCGAGCAGATCCTGCCCGGGATGCCCACCGGCGACATCGCCGGGCCCGCCTGGCGCGACCACGGTCAGGTGATCGTCGCCGACGACCTCGACGAGGCCTACCGCATCGCCGACGGCTTCGCCTTCGAGCACGTCCAGGTCCTCACCGCCGAACCCCGCCTGGCCCTGGAGAAGATGAACGCCTACGGGGCGCTGTTCCTCGGCGAGGGCACCTGCGTCTCTTACGGGGACAAGGTGATCGGCACCAACCACGTCCTGCCCACCCGCGGCGCCGCGCGCTACACCGGGGGGCTGTGGGTCGGGAAGTACCTGCGCACCGTCACCTACCAGGAGGTCCGCGACCAGGACGCCTCGGCGCGGCTGGGGACCCTGTGCGGGCGGGCCGCGCGCGTCGAGCTGTTCGAGGGCCACGCCCGGTCCGGCGACGTGCGCGCCGCCAAGTACGCCGGCGCACCGCTGACCTGGAGCGACCACTACCAGGGCGCCCCCGCCTGAGGGAAACCCCTCCCCCCACCGATCGACGGAGATCCGCGATGGAGCAGACCCCACCCACCCCTCAGCAGTTGCGCCGCCGGTCCCTGCAGTCCGGGACCATCGGCGCCGTCGTCGAGTGGTACGAGTACACGATCTACGGGACGGCCGCCGCGCTGGTGTTCGGCACGCTGTTCTTCCCGAACCTCTCCAGCGGCGTCGGGCAGATCGTGTCCCTGGCCTCCTTCGGCGTCGGGTTCCTGGCCCGGCCGCTGGGAGCGGTCGTCGCCGGTCACCTCGGCGACCGCATCGGGCGCAAGTCGACGCTCATCCTCACCTTCTCGGTGATGACCGTCGCCACCGCCGCCATCGGCCTCATGCCCACCTACGCCCAGATCGGGGTGGCCGCGCCGCTGCTGCTGTGCGTGCTGCGTCTCGCGCAGGGTTTCGCCGTCGGCGGTGAGTGGGGCGGGGCCGCGATCATCGCGGTCGAGAACGCCCCCCGGGACCGGCGGGGTTTCTTCGGCGCCTGGCCGCAGATCGGCGTCTCCGCCGGTCTGCTCCTCGGCACCGCCGCGGTCTCGCTGTCGGCCTGGGTCTCCGGCGACGCCTTCGAGACGTGGGGGTGGCGCCTGCCGTTCCTGCTGGCGATCGTCCTGGCCGCCGTCGGCCTGGTGATCCGCCTGCGCGCCACCGAGAGCCCCGCCTTCCTGGCGGAGAAGGCCAAGATGGACGCCGAGGTGGAGCAGCGCAAGGCGCCCGCCGTCGTGCTGTTCCGCGAGCACAAGCGCCCGCTGCTCGTCGCGATCTTCGGCCGGTTCGCCGAAGCCGGGAACTACTACCTGTTCACCACGTTCGTCCTCTCGTACGTCACCACGAACCTCGGCGCCCCGCGCAGCTACGGCCTCGTCGCCTCCATGGCCGGGGCGGCCGCGAACATCGCGCTCATCCCCGTCTTCGGGGCGCTGTCGGACCGCATCGGGCGGCCCCGGACGTTCCTCATCGGCGCCGGGATCATCGCCGTCACCACCTGGCCGGTGTTCGCGCTCGTGCAGACCGGGCAGTGGTGGGCCATCACCCTCGGGGTCGTCGTCTTCATGGCCCTCGGGCACGCGATGGTCTACGCGCCGCTGCCCGCGCTGTACTGCGAGATGTTCCCCACCGCCGTGCGCTACTCCGGCATCTCCATCGGGTACCAGATGGCCTCGATCCTGCTGGCCAGCTTCGCCCCCGCCCTCGCCGCCGCGCTCGTCCTGTGGGCCGACGGCAGCCTGTGGGCGGTCGCCGTGTTCGCCATCGCCTGCACCCTCGTGGCGATCGTCGCGGTCTCCTTCGCCCCCGACCGCCGCCACCTGGAACTGGAGGAGATCGGCGTGACGACCCTGCCCGGCACCGGCGCGGTGAGGACCCCGTGAGGGCCCCCGGCGACGTCGTCGGCGGCCGCACCGCCCTCGTCACCGGAGCCGGCCACGGGCTGGGGCGGGCCATCGCGCTCGCCCTGGCCGGGCACGGCGCCCGGGTCGTCCTCGTCGGCCGCGCCGAGGACGCGCTGCGCCGGACCGCCGCGGAGATCGGCCCGGCGGCGCGGGTCGCGATCTGCGACGTGTCCGACCCCGCCTCCGTGGACGCCCTCGCCGCCGACCTGGCCGACGAGTCGATCTCCATCGTCGTCAACAACGCCGGCGTCGCCGGCCCCGTCGCCGACCTCGTCGACGTCCGGCCGGACGAGTGGGACGAGGTGTTCGCCGTCAACGTGCGCGGCACCTACCTGGTGTCCCGCGCGTTCCTGCCGCCGATGCTCGCGCGCGGGTCCGGGGACGTGGTGAACATCGCCTCCGTCAGCGGCAAGCGCCCGCTGCCCGGGCGCACGCCCTACACCGCCTCCAAGATGGCCGTCCTCGGGCTGACGACCACCCTCGCGCACGAGGTGGGCCCGCGAGGGGTCATGGTGAACTCGATCTCCCCGGGGCCCGT
This sequence comes from Kineococcus rugosus, assembly GCF_050871975.1. NCBI lineage: Bacteria > Bacillati > Actinomycetota > Actinomycetes > Kineosporiales > Kineosporiaceae > Kineococcus > Kineococcus rugosus. The sequence goes on from NZ_JBJLSJ010000006.1 coordinate 127,058, forward strand.
CGCCGGACCGCGCATGGAACGCAACTTCGCCCGCGAGGCCGAACGTTCCGGGACGACGCCGGAACAGGCCGAGGCCGAGTTCGTGTCCCGCGCCGCGCTGCGGCGCATGGTCACCGAGGAGGAGGTCGCCACCGCCACCGTCGCCGTCCTGTGCGTGCCCGGGCTGTGCGGCGCCGACATCGACCTGTCGGCGGGCATGGTCGCCCGCTGAGCCGGGCCGGTGCGCCGCTCACACGCCCGCCAGCGTCACCGTCCGCCCGGTGGCGGCCGACTCCTGCGCGGCCAGGACGATGTCCAGGGTGCGCATCCCGACGGCGAGGTCCGGCTGCGGCTGGCTCCCGGTGCGGACCGCGTCGAGGAACGTGGCCAGGACGGCCTCGTCCGTGTCGGCTCCGTACGGCAGCTGGATCGGGCGTCCGGTGCGGCCGTCCAGGCCGCGGACGGAGGGGCCGAAGAAGTCGACGTCCACCGTTCCCCCGGTGCCCGCCACGCTCAGCTTGAGACCGCCCCACGTGGGAGCGGTGTCGGGCTGGCTCCAGGAGCAGTCGATGGCGGCGACGACACCGTCGGTGTAGGTGACCGTCACCAGCCCGGCGGTCTCGGCGCGCGCCCGGTCGGCGTGCAGGACGCGGTTGGTGACGGCGGTGACGGAGGCCGGCGCGCAGCCGCGCAGCGCTTCGAGCAGGTCGGCGATGTGGACGACGTGGTCGGTGAGCGCGCCGCCGCCGGCCAGTTCGGGGTCGGTGAACCAGGACCGCGACGTCGGGAGCATCCCGTTGTTGCTGCCGCGCACCGAGAACACCTCTCCCAGACCGCCCCCGTCGTGGGCGGCCCGGAGCCTGGCGAAGGAGCTGGAGAACCGGACGGGGAAGGCCATCATGAAGACGGTCCCGGCGCGCTGCACCGCCGCTGCGATCGCGAGGGCGTCCTCGCGGGTCGTGGCGAGCGGTTTCTCGCACAGGACGTGCGCGCCGGCCGCGGTGGCCCGTTCGACCAGCTCCCGGTGCCGGGAGGTCTCCGAGGTGATGACGACGGCGTCGGGGCCCCAGGCGAGCAGTTCCTCGTAGGTGTCGACGTGGCCGACCCCGAGCCGGTCGGCGAGCTCGCGCCCGCGCAGCTCGCCGTCGGCGGCGTGGGGGCCGGGGTCGCTGCTGAGGAGCTCGACCCCGGGTGCGCGCTTCAGGACCTCGACGTACCCGGCGGCGTGGACGTGGGCGAAGGACATGACGGCGACCTTCACGGGGGCCGGCTCCGTGGGCATGATCAACCTTCCGCGGGGGTCGTGGTGGGGGTCAGCGCGACCGGCTGCCCGGTGTCGATCGAGGCGAGGGCGGCGTTGCCGATGCGGACCGCCTCGGCCCCGTCGGCGGCGGTGACCCGTGCGGCCGGTCCGCCGGAGAGGGCGCCGATGAACTCGCGCAGTTCCACGTAGTAGGGGCTCTCGGCGGGGTCGACGTCGGGCATGAGCCCCCCGCTGCCGGGGGCGGTCCGCAGGTCGGCGCTGAAACCGCGCTCGGCGGCGGAGTCGTGGCTGAGGGTGCCGAGCGTCCCGGCGACGGAGAACGACGTCGTGAAGGCGAGGTGCGGCGGCCCCCAGATGCCGCTGACCTGGCTGATGGCCCCGGAGGCGTGGGTGAGCAGGACGTGGGCGCCCGCGACCGGCTCCTGCGCGGTCCCCGCGGTCCGGGAGACGGCGGACACCTGGACGACCTCCCCGGCGACCCAGCGGGCGATGTCGAGGTCGTGGATCATCTGGTCCAGCACGATGCCGCCGGACAGGGCGACGTCGGCGAACCACGGGGTGCGGGTCGGGTACGCCCCGGAACGGGAGAAGCGCAGCACCGCGAGGTCGCCGAGCCGCCCGGAGTCCACGCTCGCCTTGAGGTGGGCGTACTCGGGGAAGAAGCGGACCACCTGCGCCGGGTACAGCGTCCGGCCCAGGTCCGCGGCCAGGGCCGTCAACGCGGCCGCGTCCTCGTCGGTGCGGGCCAGCGGCTTCTCGGAGATGACGTCCTTGCCCGCGCGCAGCGCCGCGGCGACGTAACCGGCGTGGGTGAACGTCGGGGTGGCGACGTCGACGACGTCCACCCGTTCGAGCAGCTCCTCGAAGGAGGGGACGACGGTCCCGGCGCCGTGGGCGGCGACGAGTTCCGGAGCACCCACCTCGGAGAAGACGACGACCTCACGGCCGAGGTCCAGCAGGGCGGGCATGTGGGCGTGGCTGATGACTCCGGCACCGACCAGGCCGATGCGCGGCCGGCGATCGGTGGTGGTGGCGGGGTTCTCCTGGAGCAGGGTCACGGTCGTCTCCCGGTCAGCCGGCCAGCGCGGCGCGGGCGTTGGCGGCGGCGGTGGCGATGGCCTGCTCGGGGGTCTGCTGCAGCAGCATGGCCTTCTCGATCTCGGTGCTCAGCGCGGCGCTGACCTCGGCGTACTCGCTGATCGAGGGCCGCGTCCGCGCGTACTCGAGCTGGTCGACGAACACCTTGATGTCGGGGTCGTCGGCCAGGTAGTCGGCGTAGGCGGCCGAGGTGGTGGTCGCCTGGTTGGTGGGCAGGAACCCCGTGGCGATGTCCCACTCCGCCTGGACGTCGGGCTGCAGCCACCACGACAGGAACGCCCACGCGCCGGACTGCTTCTCGTCCGTGGTCTGCAGGATGTAGGAGACGTTGGTGCCGGTGTTCATCGCGGGCTGGGTGATCCGGGGGAAGGTGAAGACCCCGACGTTCTCCTTCCCCAGGCCCTCGCGGACGACGCCGAGGTTGTAGGCGCCGCCGATGAACATGGCGTACTCCTGCGCGATGAAGCCGGGGAACCCCTGGTTCTGGTTCGAGTCGGCCATGCTGGAGGGGTAGGCGTGCCCGGCGGCGACGATGTCGGTCCAGGTCTTGAGGGCCGTGACGCCGGCGGGGGTGTCGAAGGCGACGTCGCTGTTGTCCGCGGTGAGGAACTCCCCGCCCGCGCTCCACAGCATCGACTGCCAGGTGAAGGACGTCCACTCCCCGTAGCCGCCGCTGCCGATGGGCAGGTAGATGCCGTAGCGGTCCGCGGTGGTGAGCCGTCCGGCGACGTCGGCGAGTTCGGCCCACGTGGTGGGCGGGGTGGTGATCCCGGCCTCGGCGAACAGGGCCTTGTTGTAGAACACGGCGTAGTCGCCGCCGTCGGTGGGCAGCGAGTACAGGGTGCCGTCGAAGGTGGACGCGTCGAGCATCCCCTGGGGGATGGCGGCGCGGTCCAGCGGGGTCTTGCCCGTGCCGAGCAGGTCGTCGAGGGCGACGACCTTGCCCGTCTCGATGACCTGCCCGAGGCCCGAGGGGTTGCCGTTGCCGAGGACGAGGTCGGGTCCCTGGTCGTTGGTGATGGCGTTGACCAGGCGCGGGATGAACTCCACCTCGGTCCCGGGGATGAACTGCGCGGACACGGTGTAGTCGGCCTGCGCGTCGTTGAACTGGGCGATGAGCTCGTCCAGCTTGGTCGCCGCCTCGGCGGTGCTCTGGTGCCAGACCGAGATGGTGGTCCGGCCCTCGGAGTCACCGGTGTTGCCGGTGACGGAGCCGCCGCTGCAGGCGGCCATCCCGAGCGCGGAGGTGCCGGCGGCGAAGGACAGGAACGTTCGGCGGGGGAGTCGGCCCTGGGGGCGGGAACGCACGGGGAACCTCCGGTGGGGTGGGCGGGGCGGGCGGGGCTTGCGGGCAGGTCAGCGCAGGCCGGTGGCGATGGCGCTCACGATCTGCCTCTGGAAGACGAGGAAGACGACGAGGACGGGGATGACGGCGAGGGTGGAGCCGGCCATGAGGACGTTGAAGTTGGAGGCCCCCTCCTGGGACTGCAACTGGCTGAGGCCGATCTGCACCGTGAACATCTCCGTGCGGGTGACGGCGATGAACTGGAAGAAGAAGTTGTTCCAGTTGTAGACGAACGACAGGATCGTGAAGGCGCCGATCATCGGCCCGGCCATCGGCACCATGATGCCGACCAGCCGGCGCCACACCCCCGCACCGTCGACGCGGGTGGCGTCCTCGATCTCGGAGGGGAAGTTGGAGAAGAACTGTCGGAAGAGGAAGGTGCCGAGGATCGAGGGGACGTTGGGGATGATCAGGCCCTGGTAGGTGTTCAGCCAGTTCAGCTGCGACAGCAGGCTGATGAGGGGGGTGAAGACGATCTCGAAGGGGACCATCAGCGCCGCGAGCAGGACGACGAAGAGGACGTTGCGGCCGCGGAAGCGCAGGCGGGAGAAGGCGTAACCGGCCATCAGGCTGGTGACGACCTGGCCGGCGGTCGCCAGGACGGCGACGACGGTGCTGTTGAGGTAGTAGCGGCCGAACGGGGCGGTGCGGAAGACGTCGACGTAGTTCTCCCACTGCCACTGCTCGGGCAGGAACGTGGGGGGCGAGGCGAGCGCCTCGGCGGAGGACTTGAAGCTGGTGAGGATCATCCACAGGAAGGGCCCGAAGAAGACGACGGCCGCGACGGTGAGGACGACGTGGCGGGCGACGGCGACCGTGGTCCGGCGTCGGCCCCCGACGCGCCCGGTGGTGTGCGTCGCCGGGTCGTGGCGGGTCGTGGGTGCGGGGCTGGCGAGTGTCACGGGTTCCCTCCCCTCAGGACAGTTCGACGGTGTCTCGGCGGTTCAGGACGAGCAGCTGCACGAGGGTGACCGCGATCCCGATGAGCAGCAGCACGACCGACGCGGCCGTCGCGAGGCCGCCGTTGAAGAACACGAAACCCTGCTGGTAGATCCAGTGGATGACGGTGGACGTGCTGCCGAGCGGACCACCACCGGTGAGGACGTACACCTGGGTGAAGACCTGCAGGGCGCCGACGATCCCGGTGATGGCGAGGAACCCGCTGGTGGGGGCGAGCAGCGGCAGCGAGATGGAGAAGAAGCGGCGCACCGCACCGGCGCCGTCGATCGTGGCGGCCTCGTGGTAGCTGCTGGGGATGCCGGAGAGCGCGGCGGAGTAGATGACCATCATGTACCCGACCTGCTGCCAGATCGAGAAGACGAGGACGGAGACCATCGCCCACGGGGTGGTGGTGAGGAAGGCGATCGGGCGGGCCCCGAAGAGCTCGACGACGGAGTTCACGAGGCCGCCGAGGGGGGTGAGCAGGTAGGTGAAGATCAGGGCGCTGCCGACGGTGGGGGCGATGTAGGGCGTGAAGATGAGCGCCCGGTAGACCGACCGACCGCGGAAGGGGGTGTTCAGCAGCGCGGCCAGGAACAACCCCACGGCCATCGACACGGGGACGACGACGAGGACGTAGAGGCCGGTGTGCCCGAGGGCGGAGAGGAACCCGCCGGTGTCGGTGAGCGCGGCGTAGTTGTCGAGCCCGACCGCGGAGGGGACCTCGGGTGAGGCGGGGTTCCAGTCGGTGAAGCTGAAGACGACGGTCTGCGCGAGCGGGTAGAGATAGAAGATCGCGAGCAGGACCGTGGTGGGGGCGACGAGCACGTAGCCGGCGCGGCCCTCGCGCTCGTGCAGGCCGGCTCCGCGCCGGGGTGCGCGGACGGGCGGTCGGGCGGCCACGGCGGAGGCCATCAGCGCGCTCCGGTCCTGGACGGGTCCTGCGGTCGCCTCATGGCTTTCTCCTCACTGCGCTGTTCCACCGTCGAGAGGTCTCCGAGGTCGGGCTGCGGTGCCCGGCGGCGACGGCTCTGAAGCTAGGTGTGTGCTGTTTCCGGCGTGTGAAGGTGCCGTTGCTCGAAGGTTACTCTTCGACGCTCGAACGAAGTCAAGCGTTCTTCGGCTCTTTCTCGTCGGTGGTGGGCTATCGTTCCGGCATGAGCACGGCACCCGGCGTGCGGCGTCTGGACGGTTCCGGATCGCCGGGCGACGTCTTCCAGCTGCTGCGCGAAGGCGTGGCCACCTCCCGCTCCGCCCTGGCCCGCGCGACGGGCCTCGCCCCCTCGACGATCTCGCTGCGGGTGGAGCAGCTGCGCCGTCAGGGACTCGTCGTGGAGGACGGCGACGAGGGTTCCCGCGGCGGGCGACGAGCTCGCCGCCTGCACGTCAAGGCCGACGCCGGGCTCGTCGCGGCCGCCGACGTGGGCGCGCACCACGTGCGGATCGGGGTCGCCGACCTCCTGGGCCACCGGCTCACCACCCGCGAACTCCCGCTCGACGTCGCCCAGGGCCCCGACGTGGTGCTGCCCGGGCTCTGGCGGGCCGTGCTCGAGGTCCTCGGCGGGGCCGGCCTGGACCCCTCCCGCCTGCTGGGCCTCGGGCTGGGGTTCCCCGCTCCCATCGACGCCACCACCGGACGGGTCGTCCTCCCCTCGGGCATGCCCGGCTGGCACGGCACCGACGTCCTGACCGCCTTCGGCGCCCTCACCGACGTCCCGGTGTTCGTGGAGAACGACGCCAACCTGGTGGCGATCGCCGCCCACGCCGCCGCCGGCCCCGGGGTCGAGCACCTGCTCGCCGTGAAGCTGGGCACCCGCATCGGCTGCGGCATCGTCTCCGCCGGCCGCCTGCACCGCGGAGCGGGCGGCGCGGCCGGGGAGGTGAGCCACGTCCCCGTCGCCGGCACCGCCGTCATCAGCTGCTCCTGCAGCGTCCAGAACTGCCTCGAGTCCGTCGCCAGCGGAGGCGCCCTCGTCCGGCGCCTGCAGCTGGAGGGCCACCCCGTGCAGGCCCCGGCCGACGTCACCGCGCTCGCCGCCCACGGCGACGTGCACGTCATCACGACGCTGCGCGACGCGGGGAACCTCGTCGGGGAGGTCCTCGCCGGGGTCGTGAACTTCTTCAACCCCAAGGTCGTCACCCTCTCGGGTGCCATGTCCGCGGCGGAACCCTTCGTCGCCGCGGTCCGCGGAACCCTCTTCCAGCGCTGCCTGCCCCTGACCGCCGGCGTGCTGGAGGTGCAGGTGACCACCGACGGAGCCGACGCCGGGCTCAGCGGCGCCCTGCGCCTGGTCCTGGAGAACGTGCTGTCGGCGGACCGCATCGACGGACTCATCCACCCCTGAACCCACCGGCGGGTGCCAGCCGCCGACGACCCCGACAGGTGAGGCGCCGTGACGACCCGTCCCCCGCAACTCCCCACCGGCGCCCCGCCGGTCCCCGCCGTGCTCGCCGTCGACGTGGGCGGGACCTCCCTCAAGGCCGCCGTCGTGGACGCCTCGGGTCGCCCGGTCCACCGCGAACGGCGCACCACCCGCACCGGCACCCGCGGAGTCGCCGACCTGACCCGGCTCCTCGGCGACCTCGCCGCCCACGCCGCGGCCCGCGGGTGGCGACCGGTGGCCGCGGGCGTCGTGACCCCCGGGGTCGTGGACGACACCACCGGCGTGGTGGAGTTCGCCGCCAACCTGCGGTGGCGCTCGGTCCCGCTGCGCGCCGAACTGGAACGGGCCACCGGGTTGCCCGTCGCCGTGGCCCACGACGCGCGCGCCGCCGGCCGCGCGGAGCACCTGCTGTCCCGGTCGCGCGCCGAGACGTACGCCTTCGTCCCCATCGGGACGGGGATCTCCGCCGCCGTCCTCACCGGGGGCACGCCCCTGGCGGGCGCGACCCGCTCGGCGGGTGAGTTCGGGCACGTGGCGGTCCACGACGGCGGGGAGGAGTGCGGCTGCGGGCAGCGCGGGTGCCTGGAGGCCTACGCCTCCGCCTCGGCGGTCCTCCGCCGCTACCTTGCCCGCGGCGGCCGGGGCGCCACCTCGGCCGCCGACGTCGTGGCCGCCCTGGGGCGCGACACCGACGCGGACGCCGTGTGGGCCGACGCCGTGGAAGCCCTCGCGATCGGCCTGCAGGGCATGACGATGCTGCTCGACCCCGAGGAGATCGTCCTGGGCGGCGGGCTGTCGCGGGCCGGGACGGCGCTGCTGGGGCCGGTGACCACGGCGCTGGAGGGACGCCTGGCGTGGCGCCCGGCGCCTCGGGTGAGCGCCTCCCGGCTCGGCCCCGCCGCGGGACGGGTCGGCGCGGCGCTGCTGGGTTTCGAGCGCGCCGGCCTCGCCGACCACGTCCACCGGTGGTCGGCGTCCGAGGTCTGCGGGCCGGACCCCGATCCCCGGCGCGTGGACGTCCCGGCGCCGGCAGCGGTGGACAGCGACGGGCAGGTCGTCGGGCGCTGAGGTGGCGTGCCCGGCCCGTGCGGCGCCGGCACCGACCTGCCGGCGGGCACGGTCGCCCGTCGAGGGCGACCCGCCGCGGCCGATGAGTTCCACCGCCGGGCGCGGTCGGGAGGTCGTCGTCGCAACGGAGGAGGAACCGGTGGACTGGACCCTGGAAGTCGTCGTGGTACCCGTGGCGGACATCGACCGGGCCAAGGCGTTCTACGCCGGGCAGGTCGGTTTCGCGGTGGACCACGACCGCACGCTCGGCCCGGGGCGGCGGGTCGTGCAGCTGACCCCGCCGGGGTCGGGGTGTTCCGTCGTGATCGGGGAGGGCGTGGTGCCCGCCATGCCCCCCGGGTCCCTGCAGGGGTTGCAGCTCGTCGTGGACGACGTCGTCCGCGCCCGCGCCGAACTCGCCGGGCGGGGCGTCGACGTCAGCGAGGTCCAGGCGCTCGACGGGGACGACGAGAAGGTCCGCCGCGGCGGTCGCGCGCTGGACGACGTGGGGTTCGCCTTCTTCCGCGACCCCGACGGCAACGGCTGGGCCGTCCAGCAGATGGCCGGGCGCCGCTGACGGCCCATCGCCGTCGACGGCCCGGGGTCCCACCGCTGCGCTGCGCGCTCACCGGTCACCCGGGGGACCGCCCACCCTGCGCGAACGGCTCGCGCCGGGCACCTCGCGTGGATCCCGCCGAACGGGTGCGGCTGCTCGACCGGTGCTCCCCCAGCACTGCTGCACGAGCTCGGCCGACGACAGCCGCACGCCACCACCGCCTCCCGGCGACCGGGCGGGACTGCCCGGCTGAGACCGGCCAGGCCGGGACCGACGGGCTCAGGCCCGGGTGCCGGGGGAGGTGTCAGTCGGCGCAGTCGTTGCAGATCAACTGCCCGTCGCTGCTGCTCCGGCCGGCGTGCAGCTGGCTGCGGTGCTTGACCAGGAAGCAGCTGGTGCAGGTGAACTCGTCCTGCTGGCGCGGCAGCACCCGCACCGCCAGCTCCTCACCCGACAGGTCCGCCCCGGGCAGCTCGAAACCCTCGGCGGCGTCGGCCTCGTCGACGTCGACGCTGGAGGAGGACGTCGTGTCCGTGCGGTGGGCCTTCAGCTCCTCGATCGAATCGGTGTCCAGGTCATCGTCGGTCTTGCGGGGTGCGTCGTAGTCGGTCGCCACCGGTTCCCTCTCCTCGCGTCCTGACGTGTCGGGCCACGTCGTGCCTCGACCACCCTGCTCAACCACGTCGGGGTCCTGGGCATGCCCGCGCCACGCCGCGTCCCCCGGCGCCCGTCGTGCTCGGTCCTGCGCCGGAGCCGGGAACAACACCCGGTCGGGAAGGGTTCTCACGAGGGCGAGTACACGTCGTCTGGCCCGGAGGCCGTCATGAAGTCGAACACCCACCCCACCTACGGTCCGGTCGCCTTCCGCGACAAGTCCGCCGGCACGACGTTCCTGTCGCGCTCCACGCTGAGCACCCGCGGTGACCTGCCGACGCAGACCGACGAGGACGGGACCACCTACCCGGTCTTCGACGTCGACGTCTCGGCGGCCAGCCACCCGTTCTGGACCGGCAACGCCCGCGTCCTGGACAGCGAGGGGCGTGTGGAGAAGTTCCGCCGCCGCTACGGCCGCCGCTGACCGGCACCGCCCCGAGGCCCCCGCACCGACAGGTGCGGGGGCCTTCGTCGTCCCCGCCACACCGCGGTGGACGACCCGGGCGCCGGTGAGGGTTCGAGCACGGTGGAGACTGACCGGGAGGTCCCACCCACCGCTCACCGTCCCGGGGTGTTCCCCGCGGCCCGCGCGACCAGCTCCCCGACCCGTTCCCACGTCGCCTCGTCCGCGTCCGTCGTCAGCGCGTACGACGTCGCCCACAACCCACCGGCCTCGTCGAGGTCGGCCTCCGGGCTGAACCCGAACGTCGAGTACCGGAGCTTGTCCACCTGCCCGCTGCGGAAGAAGCACACGACCTTGCCCTCCCTGGCGTACCCGGGTTGCCCGTAGTACAGCTTCGGCGCCAGGTCCGGCGCCGCCGTCGTGACGACCTCGTGCACCCGCCGGGCCAGCGCGCGGTCCCCGTCGGGCATCGCGTCGATCTTCGCCAGGACGTCCGCCGCGTCGGCCGCGGCCCGCTGCGCCGCCTTCTCCGCCGCGCGGCCGCGCCGGGCCTGCGTCTTCAGCTCGGCCGCCCGTTCCCGCATCGACGCCCGTTCCTGCTCCGAGAAACCCGCCTCCACCGCCACCCCTCCCTCGTCGTGGTCCCGCGACCGGGCCCACCCCGACGGTAGGACCGGTGCGGGCGCGGCGGCTTCTCCGATCCTGACCGGTGTCCCGGGCCGGGGTGGGCGCTCGTCAGCCGAAGCGGCGCACCAGGGTCCCGGGACCCTCCAGGTGCAGGGCCCCGGGGACCTCGTCGCGCTCTCCCAGCACCACGACGGTCTCCAGGCGCCGGTGGGCACCGAGGACGGCGGGGGAGCGGCGCACGCGGGGGTCCCGCAGGTCGAGGTCCTCCACCAGCAGCGGACGCCCCCCCAGGTGCGCGCGGGTCCGCAGCCGCACCGAGCCCCCGGCCTCCCCGCTGCGGCCGAGCACCAGCGTCTCGCGCAGCCGGGCCACGGCGCCGGCGGCGAGGTCGAGGTCGGTGCGGCGCTCGACGTGGGCGCCGTCGGCGACGACCAGCGGTTCGGCGTCCCAGCGCAGCCGGGCCCCGGCGTCCAGCCGGACGCGGGTGGTCCACGTCGCCGCCGGCCCGCCGCGGCCGTCGTAGGCGACGGTGGCCGCGACCTCCACGAGCTCCAGGGCGCAGCCCGGCCCGACGTGGACGTCGACCGCGACCCGGTCCCCGGCCAGCAGCAGCGCCCGGGCCCCGACCAGCGCGATGCGCACGGCGCGCCCGTCGGGGCTGCGGGACAGCAGCTTCGGGGCGAACGCGCCGGTGCGCAGCCGCAGCCCGCCGGCCGTGACGCCGACGCGGGTGGCGTCACCGGTGTCAGAGAGGGGGTCGGGGTCCGGCGCGTTCACGCGTGGCTGTGCACGGTCCCGTCGGCGTGGGAGTGCGGGGCCATCGGCCCGGGGTCGACCGGTTCGTGGCGGCCGGTGCGGAACTCCTGCAGCACCCCCAGCAGCCAGCCGGTGAGGTGGTCGATGGAGTGCCGGTCGGTGCGGGACAGGGCGATGACCGGCCGGCCGTCGCGGGCGGCGGAGGCGTCGGCGTGCATGCGCTGCACGTCGACCCCCACGTGGGGGGCCAGGTCGGTCTTGTTGACCACCAGCAGGTCCGCGCGCGCGATGCCGGGTCCGCCCTTGCGGGCCACGTCCCCGCCGCCGGCGACGTCCAGGACGAAGATCTGCGCGTCGACGAGCGCGGGGGAGAAGGTGGCGGTGAGGTTGTCCCCGCCGGACTCGACCAGCACCACGTCCAGGGGGGCGAAGTCGGCCTCCAGGTCCTCCACGGCGAGCAGGTTCGCGGTGACGTCGTCGCGGATGGCGGTGTGCGGGCACGCGCCGGTCTCCACCGCCCGGATCCGCTCGGGGTCCAGCACCCCGGCCGAGCGCAGGAACCGGGCGTCCTCGTCGGTGTAGATGTCGTTGGTGATGACGCCCAGGCGCAGCCGGGTGGACAGTTCCCGGCAGATCAGCGCGATGAGGGAGCTCTTGCCGGTGCCGACGGGGCCGGCGACGCCGAGGCGGAACGCGCGGGTCCCGGGGGTTCCGGGAGTTTCGGGGGTTTCGGGGGTTTCAGGGGTTTCAGGCATGGAACAACCTCATCGTGGTGGTGGTGTGCAGGAGGGAGAAGTGCTCGCTCAGGGGGCCCCCGGCGGCGGGGACCTCGTCGGGGTCGGTCAGGTGGGCGAGCTCGGCGACCAGGGGCTCGGCGACCTCGTGGGCGGCCAGCGTCCAGGTCACGGTGTCCACCGGGTCGGTGGGCAGCAGCTTCAGCGCGGCGGCGCTGACGGTGGCCGCCTCGTCGTGGACGCACAACCGGACGAGTCGGGCGGCGTCCAGCCCGGCGACGGCGGCCAGGGCCCCCAGCACCAGCGGGCGCGGCGGGGTTCGCCCGAGCGTGTCCCACACCGGGTGCGGCCACACCCGCCGCGCCGTGCGCAGGTAGCCGCGGCCCAGGGTGCGGGACGCCTCGCGCAGCGGGGGGCTGGGGGTGCGGGCCGCCCAGGCGTCCTGCACCGGGCCCAGGGGCAGGCCCGCCAGGGCGTGGTGGCGCGCGACGACGGCGGTGCCGGCCTCCACGGCCACCGCGGTGCGCAGCCGCCCGTGCAGGAACTCCGGCACGTCGCCCGGGCCGAGGCCGCCGTGGGTGACGGCCGGTTCCAGGCCCGCGGACTGGGTGTGCGCCCCCACGGGGAGGCGGGCGTCGGCCAGCAGCGCCAGCAGCAGGTCGGGGACGGCCATCAGAACAGCTGGTAGCGCTGGGCCAGCGGCAGTTCGGTGGCCGGGGCGGGGACGACGAGGTCGCCGTCGATCGTGATGGCGAACGTCTCGGGATCGACCTCGATCCGGGGCAGGGCGTCGTTGTGGACCATCTGCGCCTTGCCGACGCCGCGGGTGTCGCGGACCGCTTCCAGCGCGCGCCGCAACCCGAGCCGGCCCTCCAAGCCGTCCGCGAGCGCGGCGGGGGAGACGAAGCTGAACGAGACGTCCGCGCCGTTGGGGTGCGTGAGCGCCGGGCGCAGCAGCACCGGTTGCGGGGTGGGGATGGAGGCGTTGGGATCCCCCAGCGCGCCCAGGACGAGGGCACCGCCCTTGAGCACCACCGAGGGCCGGACGCCGAAGAACGCCGGGTCCCACAGGACCAGGTCGGCCAGCTTCCCGACCTCGACCGAGCCGAGCAGGTGGTCGACGCCGTGGGCGATCGCGGGGTTGATCGTGTACTTGGCGACGTACCGCTTGGCCCGCTCGTTGTCCGCGCGGGCGTCGAGGCCGCCGCGGGCGTGCTTCATCACGTGCGCCACCTGCCAGGTGCGGGTGATGACCTCCCCGATGCGGCCCATGGCCTGCGCGTCCGAACTCGTGATGGACAGCGCGCCGAGGTCGTGCAGGACGTCCTCGGCGGCGATCGTCGTCGCGCGGATGCGGGACTCGGCGAAGGCGAGGTCCTCCGGGACGGCGGGGTTGAGGTGGTGGCAGACCAGGAGCATGTCCAGGTGCTCGGGGACGGTGTTCACGGTGTGCGGCAGCGTCGGGTTCGTCGAGCCGGGCACCACGTTGGGGTGCGAGGCCAGGGTGATGATGTCGGGGGCGTGCCCGCCCCCGGCGCCCTCGGTGTGGAAGGCGTGGATCGAGCGGCCGCCGATGGCGGCGATCGTGGAGTCGACGTACCCGGCCTCGTTGAGGGAGTCGGAGTGCAGCGCGACCTGCAGGCCGAACTCGTCGGCGGCGCGCAGGGCGGCGTCGATGGCGGCCGGGGTCGAGCCCCAGTCCTCGTGGACCTTGTACCCGGCGGCCCCGGCGAGGGCCTGCTCGGCCAGGCCCTGCGCGCTGACGGTGTTGCCCTTGCCCAGCAGCAGCACGTTGACGGGCAGGTCGTCCAGCGCCCGGTGGGCCTGGGTCAGGTGCCAGGCGCCGGGGGTGACGGTGGTGGCCTTCGTGCCCTCGCTGGGGCCGGTGCCACCGCCGGCGATGGTGGTGATCCCCGACGCCAGGGCCTCGTGGACCTGGGAGGGGGAGATGAGGTGGACGTGGGTGTCGATGCCGCCGGCGGTGAGGATGCGGCCCTCGCCGGAGACGACGTCGGTGGACGGCCCGATCCGCAGGCCGGGGTGGACGCCGTCGGCGACGTCGGGGTTCCCGGCCCGCCCGATCGCGGCGATGCGCCCGTCGCGCAGGCCGACGTCGGCGCGGTAGATCCCGGAGTGGTCCAGGACGAGCGCGTTGGTGATGACGGTGTCGGGAGCGCCCCCGGCGCGGGTGGTGACGCCCTGGGCCATGGACTCGCGGACGGACTTGCCGCCGCCGAAGACGGCTTCCTCCCCGCCGGCGGTGAGGTCGGCCTCGACCTCGATCCACAGGTCGGTGTCGCCGAGGCGGACCTGGTCGCCGGTGGTGGGGCCGTACAGGGCGGCGTAGGCGGAGCGGTCGATCTCAACCATCGAGGGCACCGCCTTCCCCGAGCCCGGAGCGGTCGGTGCGCAGGCCCGGGACGCGGCGGTCCCCGCGCAGCGCGACGGCCGCCACGGTGCGGGCCACCCCGGGCTCGAAGCGCACCGACGTGCCGGAGGGGACGTCGAGCCGGAAACCCCGGGCGGCGGCGCGGTCGAAGCGCAGGGCGGGGTTGGCGTCGGGCAGGTGCAGGTGGGACCCGATCTGCACGGGCCGGTCGCCGGTGTTCTCCACGTGCAGCTCCAGGCGTTCGGCCGCGGTGCGGTCGGCGTTGAGGACGATCGTGCCGGGGCGGACCCGGACGGCCCCGGGGGCTTCCCCGGGACCGTCGCCGGCGGGGCCCTGGACGGGGTGGTGCAGGGTGACGAGCTTGCGCCCGTCGGGGAAGGTCGCCTCCACCTGCACGTCGTGCAGCATCTCGGCGACCCCGGGCATGACCTGCTCGCGGGTCAGGACGTGCCGCCCGGCCTCCATGAGGTCGGCGACCAGAGCGCCTTCGCGGGCGCGCTCGACCACCCAGGTGGACAGCAGGGCGACGGCTTCGGGGTGGTTGAGCCGGACGCCGCGCTGCAGGCGGTCGCGGGCGACCATGCCCGCGACCGCCAGGAGCAGCTTCTCGGTGTCGGCCGGGCTGATGTTCACGACGCGGACAGTAGCCCTTCGGGAGCAGCGCGGCGGGTGGGTGCGTCCACCGGGTTCACCGGGGCGAGGGGACGGCCGGTGCCGGTGCGGCGGGCAGCACGTGGTCGCCGACCTTGTCGGTGCTCAGGCACAGCGAGCAGACGACGTCGTCGTGGGTGAGGCAGGCGGTGACGTCGGGACGCTCGAAGTCCTGGCGGCACACGTGGCAGGTCATGACCGTGCCGGAGGGGTTCCCGTCGGCGTCGTACATCGGCTCGTCGAGGCCGTCGTCGGTGCGGCGCAGGTAGTACTTCCCCTTCGTGGCCAGGGCCAGGACCGGGGGGCAGACGACCGCCAGGACGATGGCGACCACGGGGGAGTAGGGCTGCAGGGTCTCGCCGAGGCCGCCGAAGAAGACGACGATCGACAGGCCCGCCGACAGCAGCACCGAGACGAACCCGACGGGGTTGACCGGGTACAGCATCCCGCGGCGGAACTCGGCCACGGTGGGGGAGATCTTCAGGATCCCCTTGTTGACGACGATGTCGGTGGCCACGGTGATGACCCAGGCCATCGCGCAGTTGGCGTAGAAACCCAGGACGGTGTTGAGGAAGTCGAACATGTTCGCCTCCATCAACGTCAGGGCGATGACGAGGTTCACGATCACGAACACGAGGCGCCCGGGGTAGCGCTTGGTCACCCGGGTGAAGGAGTTGGTCCAGGCCAGCGAACCGGAGTAGGCGTTGGTGACGTTGATCTTGATCTGGCTGATGACGACGAGGACGACGGCGAGGGCCATGGCGAGCCAGCCGGGCATCATCTCCTCGTACACGCCGAGGAACTGGTGCACGGGCTCGTTCGCGGTGGCGGAGGCCTGCGGGTCCAGGGAGGCGATGAGGTACACGGCCAGGAACAACCCGACCGCCTGCTTGAGGGCGCCGAACACGACCCAGCCCGGGCCGGCCAGGACGACCGCGGTCCACCAGCGGCGCTTGTTCTCCTCGGTGCGCGGGGGCATGAACCGCAGGTAGTCGATCTGCTCGGCGATCTGCGCCATGAGCGACAGGCAGACCCCGGCGGCCAGCAGCACCGACGCGGCGCTGACCGAGGAGCCCGAGCCGTCGGCGCCGGTGTAGGCGAAGAACCGGCCGACGGACTCGGGGTGGGTGGCGACGAGGTAGACGAAGGGGATGACCATGAGCACCAGCCACAGCGGGGTGGTCCACACCTGCAGCTTCGACAGCGCCTTCATCCCGAAGATCACCAGGGGGATGACGATGAGGGTGGAGACGGCGTACCCGATCCAGCGCGGGATCCCCAGGCCCAGTTCCAGGCCCTGGGCCATGATGGCGCCCTCGAGGGCGAAGAAGATGAACGTGAAGGTCGCGAAGATGACGTTCGTCAGGACCGACCCGTAGTAGCCGAACCCGGACCCGCGGGTGATGAGGTCGAGGTCGATGTTGTACCGGGCGGCGTAGTAGGCGAGCGGGAAACCGCTGACGAAGATGACGACCGCGGCCAGCGCGATGCCCAGCAGGGCGTTGGTGGTGCCGTGGGCGATGCCGATGTTGGCGCCGATGGAGAAGTCGGCCAGGTAGGCGATCCCGCCGAGGGCGGAGGTGGCGACCACGGCCGGGGTCCACCGGCGGTAGCTGCGGGGGGCGAACCGCAGCGTGTAGTCCTCCAGCGTCTCGGAGGTCGCGGCGCTGACGTGGTGGGCTCCCGCCACGGCGGGTGGGGCGCCCTCGGTGTTCTGGGTCATCACTGGCCTCCGGGAACCGGCGTCGGATCGCTTCCACATGGAAGCGATCCGAAACTAGGTGGCCCGGTCCGGCCCGGTCAACCCGCGATGGTCGGGACAACCGTTGCCGCACAACGGCTCTCGACAATTGATCCACCGGAAAAGCGGGCGAAACACCGCTGTAACACGGGACCCGGCCTCACGGGGGCGGTGCCGTCGGGCGGCGGACCTCGGCGAGCACCTCGAACTCGGCCCCCACCGCGGCCGCCACGTGCACGTGGTGCCCGGCCCTGGCCCGGCGCAGCTGCACCGTGCCGTGCGGCGTCTCCCACGCCCAGTGCGCGCGGGCGCGGTCCAGCTCCGCCGGCTCCGGGGCGCCGCGCCCGCCCACGTCGGCCAGCAGCGTCATCGCCAGGTAGGTGCTCTCGGCCATCGTCCCCGGCGAGGGGGCCGCCAGGCCGGGCGCGTCCCCCGCCACCCGGTCGAACGTGCGGGCGAACCCCGCGGTGAACTCCAGCGCCGCCGCCGAGGTCAGGCCCGCGAACCAGCCCGCCGACGCGAAGAGCCCGCGGGTGGCGTCCGGACCGCTGGCCAGCAGCATGGTCTCGTCCATGAAGGGGCTGAACCGGGCGAACCGGGCGTCCAGGCCCGCGGCGGAGAACTCCCGGTTGAACCGCACCCCGTCGGACCCCACCAGCAGCATCACCACCCCGTCGACCTCCGGGCCGCTGCGCCCCAGGGCCCCGACCAGCCCGGACCACGTCTCCTCGTCGTCGCACCCCAGCGGCAGCCAGTGCTGCCCGCTCAGCTCCACGCCCCGCCCCCGCAGCGACCGGGCCACCCGTGCCGCCGTGGCCCGCGGCCAGACGTAGTCGTCGCCCACGACGACCCAGCGGCGCCAGCCGAACTGCTCGCGCAGGAACTCCAGGGCGGCCACGACCTGCTCCCCGGGCAGTTCCCCGGTGCACAGCACCCCGTCGCGCCGCTCCCCGCCCTCGTACGCGGTGGCGTACACGTACGGCACGCGACCGGCCACCGCGGGGGCGACGGCCTCCCGCACGCTCGACAGGTGCCAGCCCACGACGGCGTCGACCTCCCCGCGGCGGACCGCGAGGCCCAGGGTCCGGGCGACCCGGCCGGGCTCGTCCCCCGCGTCGACGTCGAGGACCTCCACGGGACGGCCCGCGATCCCGCCCCGCTGGTTGATCTCCTCCACCGCCAGGTGGCCCGCGACCCGGCACGGCAGGCCGAACATCCCGGCCGGCCCGCGGCGGGGGACCGCGAGCGCCACGCGGAAGCCGTCTGGCATGCTGACGAGGATCCCACGAACGAGGAGGTCGGCGTGTCTGCTGCTGTCCCGGCGGGAACCGCGGTCGGGGTGAGCGCGGAACTGCTCGACCACCTGCGCGCGGCGGCGCTGCTGCAGAACGCCGTGGCCGACGCGGTGCGGGACAGCGACCTGACCCTCGACCGGTGGCGCTGCCTGGCCCAGGTCGGCCAGCGGCCCGGGGCGTCGATGAGCGACCTCACCGAAGCCCTCGTGATGGCCCCGGCCACCGCCAGCCGGGCCGTCGACGCCCTCGTCGACCGGGGGTTCCTCTACCGCGGTCTCGACCCGGCCGACCGGCGCCGCGTGGTGCTGCGCGTCACCGGGGAGGGGCGGCAGGTCCTGGCCGACTGCGAGCACCGCCTGCCCGTCGTCACCGGGCGCTGACCCCCGGTCCGGCCGGGTCCGCGAACGGCCGGAGGGCCCGCCCGACGGCGTCGTCCAGACCCGGGCCCTCGTCGTTGGACAGCACGACCAGGTCGGCGTCGCCGCCGCGCGGGTGCGCCAGCAGCGACCGGTACCCGGGGTTGTCGCCGGGGACGAACCACGCCGGGCGGCCGCCGACCCGCCCGAGGAACGTGCCGCAGCCGTAGGCGTCGGCGGTGGTCGACGCGGTGGTCGCCGGGACCGGCAGCCGGACGTGGGGTTCCCACAGCGCGGCGGCGGTGCCCGGGTCGAGCAGCCGCCCCGAGCGCAGCGCGCGGGCGTAGCGCAGCAGGTCCTCCGCGGTGGTCCACAGGTCCCCGCTGCCGGGGATCCGCGTCCACCCGGGGTCCACCGGCACGCGGTGCCCGCCGCGGTGGCCGGCGGCCGCGTCGGCCCACCCCGGCGGGAACCGCCCCGAGGTCGTCGACGCCATCCCCGCGGGGACGAGGACGAGGCCGGCGACCAGGTCGCGGTAGCGCTCACCGGCCGCGGCCTCCAGGACCCGCGCGGCCAGGGCGAACCCCGGACCGCTGTACCGCCACGACGTCCCCGGCGCGGTGGCGAGCCCCGCCTCCACGGTCAGGGCCGGCAGCGCGTCGGCCGCGGGCGGGCCCGCCCCCGGTCCCCACCCGGGCAGGTCGGCCCAGTGACCGGTCCCCGCGGTGTGGGTCAGCAGGTGGTGCAGGGTGATCGCCCCGAAACCGCGCGGCAGGCCCGGCAGCCACCGGGCGATCGGCTCGGCCACGTGCAGCCGGTCCCGCTCCTGCAGGGCGAGGGCGACGACCGACAGGACCTGCTTGCCGACCGAAGCGGCCTGGAAGCGCAGGCGCGGGCCGCAGGGGGTGCTGCCCGGGCCGTCGGCGGAACCCGCGGACTCCTCGTGGACGACGCGGCCGCGGTCGGCGAGCACCGCCGTCCCCGACCAGGCCGGGGTCCCCGCGGGCAGTCCCGTCGCCTCAGGCACCGGGCTCGCCCCGCGCGGCCCCCAGCGCGTCCGCCAGCCGCTGCGCGTCCGCGGCGGGGACCCCCGGCAGCGCGATCCGCCGGTCGCCGCGCACCACGGCGGTGCTGTGGTCCTGCCAGCGCGTCTGCACCTGCACCTCCAGCACGTCGTCCCACGGCACCGGCGGGGGAGTGCGCAGGAGACGGCGCACCCGCAGGCCGTCCTGGTCCAGGAACACCGTCGGGGGCCGCCAGAACCAGACGACGAACCCCAGCCCGTACGCGAGGACGTACCCCGTCGAGACCGCGACGCTGGACCACGTCGGCTCCCGCACCACCCGGACGACCTGCACGGCCGTCAGCGCGACGGCGACGACGACGAACACCCGCAGCGCCGTGCGGGACTGCTGCACCCGGTAGCGGGGTTCCAGGCCGGACAGGTCCACACGTCCCGCGCTGCCCACGGTCCTCCCGTCGATCGGCGACTCGTCGGGGCCAGTGTCGCCGCGGTGCGGTGGTCCCGCTCCCCGGCCGCACCGACTGGCGGCCCCGGGGACCGGGGACGAGGGTTGGACGGTGCCGACCCCCGCGCCCGTCCCCCCGCCCGTCACCCGCGCCGAGGTCCTCGTCGTCGGCGCCGGCAACGCGGGCGTCTCACTGGCCGCGAAACTGCTGCGGGACGGCGCCCGGGACGTCGCGATCGTCGAGCCGTCCCCCGTCCACCGGTACCGGCCGCTGCTGAACTACGTGGGCGCGGGCCGGGCCACCCCCGCCGACGTGGAACGCCCCACCGCGTCGGTCGTCCCGCCCGGGTGCCGCTGGGTGCAGGACGCCGTGGCGTCGGTCGACACCGCGCAGCGCACCGTCCGCACCCGGCGGGGAGCGAGCATCGGGTACGGCACGCTCGTCGTCTGCCCGGGGATGCGCGAGGACTGGGCCGCCACCCCCGGGCTGCAGGACGCCTACGGCGCCGGGTGGGCGGGGTCGACGTACGTCCCCGGGTCCGCACCGCTGGTGTGGCCGGCCCTGTCGGGGTTGCGGGAGGGCCGCGTCGTCTTCTCCGTCCCCCCGGAACCGGCACCGTGCGGGCCCACCGCCCTCAAACCGGCCCTGATGGCCTGCGACCACTGGCGCCGCCGCGGGGTCCTGGCCGACCTCGACGTCACCGTGGTGCTGCCCGAGGAGCACGCGCTCGGGGTGCCCGGTGCCGACGAGCACGTGGAGGAGGCGTTCGCCGCGTACGGCGTGAGCGTGCTGCGCGGTTCCCGGGTGCTGGCGGTCGACCCGGTGCTGCGGTCGGTGGACGTCGCGACCCCCACCGGGACCCGGCGGCTGGACCCGGTCGCCTACGCGCACCTGGTGCCGCACTACCGCGCCCCGGAGTGGATCACCGCCAGCGGGCTGGGCGACGCCTCGCCCGCCGGGCTCGTCGACGTCGACCCGTCCACGCTGCGCTCCACCCGGCACCCCGACGTGTGGGGGCTCGGGGACGCCGCCGCGATCGCCACCCGGTCCTCCGGCGGGGCGCTGCGCAAGCAGGTGGAGGTGCTGTCCCACAACATCGCCGCCGCGGCCTCGGGCCGCCGGCTGCACCGCTACGACGGGTACACCGTGATGCCGGTGACCACCTCCCGCGACCGGCTGGTGCTGGCGCAGTCCGACCGGCGGGGGCCGCGCCCGCTGCCGCTGCCGAACCCGTTCGCCCCGCGCCGCTGGGCGTGGTGGTTCGACCGTCACGTCCTGCCGCGCATCTACTTCCAGCGGCTGCTGCGCGGCAAGGTCTGACCCCCGCGCCGGACCCGGCGGTTTCGAGTGGCGCGCCCGTCGGGAGGGCGATGGACTGAGGGGGAAGAACTCGTCTCCGACACCACCGGACAAGGGAGAACCATGATCAAGGCACTGCACGAAGCCGGCGTGAAGTCGGAGTGGGCCTACACCGCCGGTTTCGCCAGCATCGGCCTGTCGTTCCTGGCGTGGGGCATCTCCCGCCAGGCCGAGAGCGCGGGCATCGACCGCGCCGACCGGTGGGGCATCTTCGTCGGGCACTGGGCGCCCACGTTCTTCGGCGTCGGCCTGGCGCTCAACACGTACGAGAAGTGACGACCACCACCCCTACTGCTGGAGGAGTTCCCCGTGCCCGACTTCGGTGACATCAGCGAGAAGGCCAGCGACGCCGCGATCGACAAGGCGGGTGACGCCGCCGACGAGAAGACCGGTGGCAAGCACGCCGAGCAGGTCGACAAGGCCCAGGAGGCCGCGGACGGCAAGATCGGCGGCTGACGCCGCCACCCGCGCAGGAGAACCCCGGCCCCTCGGGCCGGGGTTCTCCTCGTGCGTCCGGGCTGCGCCCTACGGGGTCGCGGGGGCGGGGGAGAACACCGCCCGCAGGCACCCGTCGGTCTTGTCCTTGAACATCTCGTACCCGCGCACCGCGTCCTCCAGCGGCATCGGGTGGGTGGCGAGGAAACCCGTCTCCAGCTCCCCGGCCGCCACGTGCTCCAGCAACCTGGGCACGTACCGCTGACCGTGCTGCTGCGCCGCCCGCACCGTCAGCCCCTTGTTCAGCACGATGCCCGTGGGGAAGCTGTCGGTCAGCCCGTACACCCCCAGGACCGCGACCGTCCCGGCCTTGCGCACCGCCAGGATCGCCTCGCGCAGCGGGGTGGCCCGGTCGGTCTCCAGGCGCAGCGCCTGCTTGGCCCGGTCCACGACCTGCTGCGCGCCCGTCCCGTGGCCCTCCATCCCGACCGCCTCGATCACCGCGTCCGGGCCCCGGCCCCCCGTGGTCTCGCGCAGGAACTCCTGCACGCTGTCGACCTCGGAGTAGTCCAGCGTCTCGGCCCCCACGTGGGTGCGGGCCAGGTGCAGCCGCTCGGGCAGCCGGTCCACGACGATGACCCGCTCCGCGCCCATCAACCGCGCCGAGGCCGCGGCCATCAACCCCACCGCGCCGGCGCCGAAGACGGCGACCGTGTCGCCCGGCGCGACGTCGCACAGGTCCGCGCCCGTGTACCCGGTCGGGACCGCGTCGGACAGGAACACCGCCGAGGCGTCGTCGACCCCGTCCGGCACCGAGAAGCAGTTCACGTCGCCGAACGGCACCCGGATGAACTCCGCGTGCGACCCCGCGTACCCGCCGAACGGCTGCGTGTACCCGTAGATCCCGCCCGTCGGGTACCCCAGCACCGGCTGCTGCGCGGCGGCGTGCGGGTTCGTCGTGTCGCACAGCGAGTACAGCTCGCGCTCGCAGTACCAGCAGTTCCCGCAGGCGATGAACGACGGGACGACCACCCGGTCCCCGACGCGGACCCGCGACACCTCCGGCCCGACCTCCACGACGCGGCCGGTGAACTCGTGCCCGATCACGTCACCGGGCAGCGCGCCCGGCAGGTAGCCGCCGATGAAGTGCAGGTCCGAACCGCAGGTGCTGGTCAGCGTGACCTGCACGATGACGTCGCGCGGGTTCACCAGCACGGGGTCGGGGACGGTCTGCACGGCGAGGTCGTTCACGCCGTTCCAGCACAGCGCGCGCATCAGCGCCCCACCCCCGCGCGGCCGCTGGGGTTCTCCGCGAGCGTCGGCACCTCACCGGTCTGCAGCAGCGCCCGCAGCCGGTAGGCCATCGTGAACGCCAGCGCCCCGTCGAGCAGATCCGGCGTGGCGGGGACGGCCAGCCGCACCACCACCTCGCACCCGTCCCAGCGCGGCGCCGGCCACGCCTCCACCACGAGGGGTTCGGCCGGGCCCTCCCCGTCCGTGGCGAACACCACGCGGTTCGGCTCGGCGTGCACCTGCGTGGTGCCCGTCCAGCCCGCCACGTCCCACTCCAGGCGGCCCGGGCCCGCCTCCCGCACGCTGCCCGCGTCACCGAGCAGGGTGGCCAGCACCTGCGGGTCCTGGCAGGCCCGCAGGACGGTGCCGACCGGCCGGGCCACCGTCAGCGTCTGCCGCTGCGCGCCCGGCGGGTCCCCCCGCCGCAGCAGCGCGCGCCCCGCGGTCACCGCCGCGTCCACGACCTTCTTGCCCGCTCCGCTGGAGTTCATCCGTCCCGTCCCCGTCCCCGTCGTCGTGGTGCTCGTCTCGGTGGCTCCACTCTCACCGCGCCCCCCGTCGCCTGCACCCCGGGGAACGCGCGGTTGACCGGCCGTGCGAGCGGGTAGGAGCCGTTCATGCGCCGCACCCACGCCCTGCTCGGCATCGCCGCCGTCACCCTGACCCTGCTCGCCGGTTGCACCCGCAACGCGAACAACCAGGACGACGAGCCCAGCGCCGTCCCCTCGGTCAGCGACGTCCCCAGCACCGTGACGGCCCCCGCCCAGCCCACCCAGGGGCAGCCCGCGACGGAGACCGAGCCGCCCGCGGTCATCACCGCCAGCCCCGACGCCGCCCAGACCACCGCGCTGATCACCGCGCTCAACGCGATCTCCCCGGGCCTGGCCGAGGACCGGGACCGCGCCGTCCTCGCCGCCACCGCCGTGTGCCGCCAGGTCGTCCAGGGCGACGACGAGGCCGCGCTGTCCAGCGACGCCGCGCAGCAGTTCGCCGCCGACGGCGGGCCGCAGCTGAGCGACGAGCAGAGCCGCGCCGTGGTCGACGCCGTGCAGTCCACCTTCTGCAAGCAGTGAGGCCGGTGGGAGGATCCCCGGGCACCTGACGAGGACTCCCGAGAGGCACAGCGCATGCGGTTCGACGCCGACGTCATCGTCGTGGGGGGCGGGGTCATGGGCTCGGCCGCCGCCTGGCAGGCGACGCGGCGCGGGCTGTCGGTGGTCCTGCTGGAGCAGTTCGAGCCCGGCCACACCCGCGGCGCCTCCCACGGCGCGACCCGGAACTTCAACACCGCCTACGCCACCGACGACTACCTCCGGCTCGTCCTGGAGGCCCGGCGGCTGTGGGACGAGCTGGCCGAGCAGAGCGGCACCGTCCTGCTCGACCTCGTGGGCCTGGTCAACCACGGCCACGTCCCCGCCCTGCGGGACACCGCCGACGCCCTGGACCACCACGGCATCGCCCACCGCGTCCTGCCCCCCGGGGCCGCCGCCGAGCGCTGGGCGGGCCTGCGGTTCCGCACCGAGGTCCTGCACGTCCCGCAGGCCGGGCGGATCCGCGCCGCCGCCGCCCTCGACGCCTTCCGCGCCGCCGCGACGACCGCCGAGTTCCGCTACCGCACCCCCGTGCGGGAGGTCCGCACCGACCGCGGCACCGCCCTCGTCGTCACCGACGCCGGGGAGCTGCGCGCCCCGCGCGGCGTCGTGACCGCCGGGGCGTGGACCCGCACCCTCCTGCCGGCGGACGTCCCGCTGCCCCGCCTGGTCGTCACCCAGGAGCAGCCCGCGCACTTCACCCCCGTCGCCGACGGCCTCGACTGGCCCAGCTTCAACCACGCCCCCGACCCCGGCGAACCCGCCGACGCGTACTGGTGCAGCCCGGTCTACGGGATGCTCACCCCCGGCGAGGGCGTCAAGGCCGGCTGGCACGGCGTCGGGCCCCGCACCGACCCCGACCACCGCACCTACGAGCCCGAACCCGCCCAGCTGGCCGCCCTCCAGCGGTACGTGGCCGAGTGGGTCCCCGGCGTCGACCCCGCCACCGCCGTCCCCATCAGCTGCACCTACACCAGCACCGACGACTCCGACTTCGTCCTGGACCGCGCCGGGGCGTGGGCCGTGGGGGCGGGGTTCTCCGGCCACGGGTTCAAGTTCGCCCCCGCCATCGGGCGGACCCTCGTCGACCTCGCGCACGGCGTCGTCGCCCCCTCCCGGTTCCACGCCGCCCGCGCCGTCGCGCACGCCGGCTCGCGCTGAACCGCCGTGGACGGGGTCGCGGGGGTCGGGAGGGTCGCGCGGTCGCTGCGCGAGGCCGGGGGCGGCACCGTCGAGCGCCCCCTGCGCGGCGGCGGCACCTTCGCCCTGTCCCACGTCCGCACCGGGCCCCGCACCGGCACCCCCGTCGTCGTCGTCCCCGGCGGCCCCGGGCTGGCCTCCGTGCTGCCCTACTGGTCGCTGCGCTCGGCCGCGGCCCGCCGCGGCCTGGACGTCGTCATGGTCGAGCACCGCGGCGTCGGGCTCTCCCGCCGCGACCACCACGGCCGCGACCTCCCCCCGGCCGACGTCACCGTCGAGGACGCCGCCGACGACCTCGCCGCCGTCCTCGACGCCCAGCACGTCGACCGGGCCGTCGTCTACGGCAGCTCCTACGGCACCTACGTCGCGCAGGCCTTCGGGGTGCGGCACCCGCGGCGGGTGGCGGCCATGGTGCTGGACTCCCCGCTGCTGTCCGTCACCGGCGACCTCGCCGACAGCCGCGCCCACCGCCGCCGGCTCCTGTGGGACGGCCCCGGCCCCACCGCCCGCGCCGTCCACGCCGCCGACGCACCCGCCGCCGAGCTCGCCGCCGTCGTGCAGGCCGTCCACGAGTTCGCCGGCCCCGACGTCCTGCGCCGCCTCCTGACGGCCCGCGCGCGCGGCCGCCTGGGCCGGACGTGGCGGCTCCTCACGCACGCCGGCGACCTCGGCGAGCGCGTCGTCCGGTTCGTCGACGAACCCGACCTGGTCGCCGGGATCGCCTACGGCCAGCTCGGGTTCGGGCTGCCCCCCGACGGCGGCCCCCTGGACCCCCAGCTCCCGCCCGCCGCCGTCGCCCCCTCCCGACCGGACTACCGCGGCGAACCGTACGACCTGCCCGCCCTGCTGCCCGGGTTCACCTGGCCCACCGTCGTCGTCTCGGGGGAGTGGGACCTGCGGACGCCGCCGCCGGTCGCCGAACGGCTCACCGGGCTGCTGCCCCGCGGCGTCCTGCTGCGGCTGGACCGCCTCGGGCACAGCGCCCTCGACAGCCACCAGCTCGCCGCGCTGCTCGTGGCCGCCGCCGCGGTCGCCGGGACCACCGACCGGCTGCCGGCGCTCGCGCCGCGGATCAGCGCCCTGCCGCGCCGGGGCCCCTCCCGGTTCCTCGGGGCCGCGGTGTCGGCGGCCGTGCGGGTCGGCGGCTGAGCGGGGGTCCCACGGGGGAGGACGCGCCCGGCCCGCGGCGGGGTGCGCGAGCGCGGAGGAGCCGCCGGCCGCAGGATGGGCGGACACCCCTGGAGGAGTTCCGCATGAGCCCGTCACCGCTGGTGATCGTCTTCGACGTCAACGAGACGTTGTCCGACCTGCGCCCGATAGCCGACCGGTTCCTCGCGGTGGGTGCCCCCGCGCACCTGGCCCCGCTGTGGTTCGCCACCGTGCTGCGCGACGGGTTCGCCCTCACCGCCGTGGGGGACGCACGCCCCTTCGCGCAGCTGGGCGCCGAGGCGCTGCGGACCCTGCTGCACGGCGTGGAGCTGCGCACCGATCCCGCGGCCGGCCTGGACGGCAGCCTGGAGGGCGCGGTCGAGCACGTGCTGGACGGGATGGGGCGGCTGCCGCTGCACCCCGACGTCGTCGACGGTGTCCGGGGCCTGCGCGCCGACGGGCACCGCCTCTTCACCCTGAGCAACGGCTCGTCCCGGGTCGGGGAGCAGCTGCTGACCGCCGCGGGGGTGCGGGAGGAGTTCGAGGCCGTGCTCTCGGTGGACGAGGCGGGGGCGTGGAAACCGGCGCCCGCCGCGTACGAGCACGTCCTGCGGGTCGCCGGCAGCCGGCCGCAGGAGGCGCTGCTCGTCGCGGTGCACCCGTGGGACGTGGACGGCGCGGCGCGGGCGGGGCTCGGCACGGCCTGGGTCGACCGGGACGGGGCGCCGTACCCGGCGTCGTCCACCTCGGCGCGGGTGCGCGCGACGGACCTGGTGGACCTGCGCGCTCAGCTCGCCGCCGGGAGCAGGTGACGAGGCGAGGGGCGCCGATCGCCGGCCGGGGAACTCAGCGGATCCACACGCGCAGGTCGCCGACCGCTTCGAAGCCGCCGGCGAGGGCGGCTTCGAGGTCGGTCCCGCGCTGGTAGCCGACCAGGGGGCGGGCGGGGAACAGCGCCGCGACGGCACCGGCGAGTTCGGCCCAGTCCAGCCGGTGGCCCTCGACGGCGTAGGTGTTGGAGACGTCGACGGCACCGCTGCCCAGGCGTGCGACGGCCCCGGCGACGATCCGCCCGTCCACCCGCCGGGCCAGGACGGCGAAGTGCCCGCGCTGCAGCAGCCCCGGGAGGAGGACCGCGGCGGTGTCGTGCAGCGCGGTCCACTCCGCCAGTTGCTCCGCGGTCCGCACCGGTGCCCACGGACCGCGGTCGGTGGTGCGGGCCGGTGCCGCGGCCGGGCGGCGGTGGATCCAGGTGGCGGAGAACAGCGGTCGCAGCCCAGCGCCGGACAGGTCCAGCGTGGCGAAGCTGTCCTTGACGCCGGCACCTCCACCGCCGGTGAGGCGTTCCTCGACGTGCCCGGCCCTCACCCCCGGTTCCACCACGACGACACCGGAGTGCAGCGGCGGGGGTGTGCCCACAGCGCTCCACACCCCCTGCGCCAGCACGGACCCGACGCCGTGCAGGGCGCACAGGTCCTCGTACCAGCCGACGCTGGCGTCGACGGCGGTGCGCAGCCGGGGGTCGAGCGCTGCGGGTTCGGCCGGAACCGCTGGACTGTCGCGCGTGGTGCTCACCGGCGCCATCCTGCGGCACCGGCCCGCGGGCGCGCTCGCCGATTTCCCGCGCGAGCCGGGGGGACCCTCACTCCCCGGCGGCCAGCACGAACGGGAACACCGCCTCCGCCCCCGCCCGCCGCAGCTGCCGCGCCGCGACCGTCAGCGTCCACCCGCTGCGGGTCCGGTCGTCCACCAGCAGCAGCGTCCGGCCCCGCACCGCGTCGGGGTCGGGCAGCTCGAAGCGCCGGGCCACCTGCGCGAGCCGGTGCGCGGAGTTCACGTCCGTGCGGGTGGGGGAGTCGTCCAGCTGCCGGAACGTCGTCACCAGCGGCAGCCCCGTGTACCGGGCGAGCCCGTCGGCCAGGTGCGCGACGAGCTGCGGCCGCGACGCCGAGCACATCGCGACGACGCCGTCGATCCCGAGGTCGCGGGCCCAGTCGTCCAGGACGGTCGCCGCGGCGTGCCGCAGCGGCACCGGCGTCTCCCCGTCGGCGGCCCCCGGGGCGAAGAGTTCCCGGACGGCGTTGCCCCAGCCCAGGTCGGTGACCCGGGCCACGGCCCGGCCCGCCCCGGGCTGCTCGGTGGGCGCGATGCGCCCCGACACGGCGACGTCGAGGCCCTTCATGCCCGTGGGCCACACCTTCTTCGGTTCCAGCGGGACGCCCGGGCGGTCCAGGTCCGCCCCGGCCGCCGCGACCGCCGACTCCGGCACCTCCCGGGGCACGTCGTACCCGCCGCAGTTGTCGCACCGCCCGCACGGCGCGGCGTCGGGGTCGTCCAGCGCCCGGCGCAGGAACTCCAGCCGGCAGCCGGTGGTCGCGACGTAGTCGACCATCGCCTGCTGCTCGACCTCGCGGGTCTGCGCGACCCGGGCGTACCGCTCGGTGTCGTAGGCCCAGTCCTGCCCCGTCGCCTGCCAGCCGCCCCGCACCCGGCGGACCGCGCCGTCGACGTCGAGGACCTTGAGCATCATCTCCAGCCGGTTGCGGCGCAACGTGACCCGCGACTCCAGGGCCTGGGTCGACAACGGCTCACCGGCGTCGGCCAGCACGCTCAGCGCCAACCGGACGTCGTCCTCGGCGGGGAACCCGATCGAGGCGAAGTACCGCCAGATGTCGCGGTCCTCCGCCCCCGGCAGCAGCACCACCTCGGCGTTCTCGATGCCGCGGCCCGCGCGCCCGACCTGCTGGTAGTACGCGATGGGGGAGCTCGGCGCGCCCAGGTGCACGACGAAACCCAGGTCCGGCTTGTCGAAACCCATTCCCAGCGCGCTCGTCGCCACCAGCACCTTGACGCGGTCGTTGACGAGGTCGTCCTCGGCCTGCAACCGCTCCGCCGGTTCCGTCTGGCCCGTGTACGGCACGGCCTCCACCCCGTGCGCCCGCAGGTGCTGCGCCACGTCCGCGGCCGCCGACACCGTGAGCACGTACACGATCCCCGACCCCGGCAGCTCCGGCAGGTGCTCCACCAGCCACGCCAGCCGGTGCGCGTGGGTGGGCACCCGCACCACCGCCAGCCGCAGGGACTCGCGGTCCAGCGAACCGCGCAGCACCAGGACGTCCTCCAGCGTGCGCGTCCCCGTCACCGACAGCTGCTCGGCGACGTCGGCGGTCACCCGGGCGTTCGCCGTCGCCGTCGTCGCCAGCACCGGGATCCCGTCGGGCAGGTCCGCCAGCAGCGTCCGGATCCGGCGGTAGTCCGGGCGGAAGTCGTGGCCCCAGTCCGAGACGCAGTGCGCCTCGTCGACCACCAGCAGACCCGTCGTCGCCGCCAGCGGCGGCAGCACCTCGTCGCGGAAACCCGGGTTGTTCAGGCGTTCCGGCGAGACCAGCAGCACGTCGACCGCGCCCGCGCGGACCTCGTCGTACACCTGCGCCCAGTCGTCGGCGTTCGTGGAGTTCACCGTGACCGCCCGCACCCCGGCCCGCCCCGCGGCGGCGATCTGGTTGCGCATCAGCGCCAGCAGCGGCGACACGATGACCGTCGGGCCGGCGCCGCGGGCCCGCAGCAGCGCCGTCGCCACGAAGTACACCGCCGACTTGCCCCAGCCCGTGCGCTGCACCACGAGCGCGCGGCGGCGGTCCGCGACGAGCGCCTCGATCGCCGTCCACTGGTCCTCGCGCAGCGACGCGCTCGGGTCGCCCACCAGGCGGCGCAGGACCTCCTCGGCCTCTGCGCGCAGCGCGGTGCGGTCGAGCGTGGCGGACGGCTGGGGCGACATGGCGACGATGCTGCCACCGCGCTCCGACACGCCCCCCGGCCCACCCCCGCCCGTCCACGGGCCAGCCGGCCCCCGGGAGCTGTGGAGCCCGCGCGGCCCGCACCCCGGGGGATGCCGGGACACCGGGCGGCGACCCGCACCGGTCGTTACCCTTCCCCCGCGGGGACCGCGCCGCGCAGCACGTCCCGGACGGAGGGGTTGGACCGGTTGGAGCCACTGCCCGAGCCCGACTTCCGGCGCGTCTTCGACGAGACCCCCGCCCCGCTGCTGCTGCTGACGCCCGACCTCGTCATCGTGCGGGCCAACCGCGCCCGGCTGGAGGCCACCGCCACGACGCTGGAGGGCACCGTCGGCCGCGGCCTGTTCGAGGTCTTCCCGATGAACCCCGACGACCCCGGCGCCGACGGGCTGGTGAACCTCCACCGCTCGCTGACCCTGGCCCGCGAGACCCGCCGCCCGCACACGATGGCCGTGCAGAAGTACGACATCCCGATGCCCGACGGCACCTTCGAGGAACGGTTCTGGAGCCCGCGCAACGTCCCGGTCCTCGACGAGCACGGCGAGGTCGTGCTGCTGCTGCACCGCTCCGACGACATCACCGGCTACGTCCACGCCCGCGACGAGGCCCGCGCCACGGCCGAGCTGAGCGAACGCCTGCGCGAGCGCGCCGAACGCGTCGAGCACGACCTGTTCGACCGCACCCGCGAGCTGGAGCAGCTCGTCGCCCACCTGGGGCGGGCCACGGCCCGCGCCGAGCTGCTGGCCGGCGTGACCAGCGAGCTGACCAGCACCCTGGACGGCGAGGAGGCCGTGGGCCGCCTCGCGACGCTGGTCGTCCCCCTCCTCGCGGACTGGTGCATCGTCAGCCTCGTCACCGACGAGCGGCGCCCCGGGGCGCGCGCCCTGCGCGACGTCGGGAGCTGGCACGCCGAGGAGGCGATGCGCCCCGTCGTGGCCGAGTACGCCGCCACCCGCCTGCAGGTGCTGCAGCCCGGGTCGCTGCTGGACACGGCCCTGTCCACGGGCCGGCCGCAGGTCCAGCCGGCCCGGGCCCTGGACTACCTGACCTCGGTGCTGCCGCCCGGACGGGCCCGCGACCTCGTCACCGAGCTGGCACCGGAGTCCCTGCTGACCCTGCCGCTGCGGGCCCGCGGCCGGACCCTGGGTGCGCTCATGCTGGCCAACGGCCCCGCCCGCAGCCCCCTCACCCCCGAGGAGACCGCCACCGCCGCCGACATCGCCGGGCGGGCCGGGCTGGCCCTGGACAACGCCCGCCTGTACCGGCAGCAGCGCGAGCTCGCCGAGGCGCTGCAGCGTTCGCTGCTCACCGAGCCCGCGCAGCCGGACCACCTGGAGGTCGTCGTCCGCTACACCCCGGCCGCGGAGACCGCCCGGGTCGGCGGGGACTGGTACGACTCCTTCGTCCAGCCCGGCGGGACGACGGTGCTCACCATCGGCGACGTGCTCGGCCACGACACCGACGCGGCCGCGGCCATGGCCCAGGTCCGGTCGCTGCTGCGCGGGATCGCCGTCGCCGGGGCGCGGGGGGCCCCCCCCCGCCATCACCCCGGGCCTCGGGGCCTGGTTTAACTCTCCGACTCGGCCC